>JAHJQX010000015.1 GCA_018818965.1 Patescibacteria group bacterium
CATCGTGCAAGGTGAAAGTGGTCTCCTAACCTTTCTAGCTAAATGTTGTCGTCCTACCATCAAAGACCATATTAAAGCTCATATTACTCGCTCCCGAGGAGCTCGTATCCATAAAGTTGATTGTCCTGAGCTACAGAAAAAGAAAAAGGGGCGGGTCACAAACGCCAGCTGGAAAAAAGAATATCTTGGTCAAGTTAAAGTGGAAATTCAAACCAACGATCGGGTAGGTTTGCTGAATGATATTATCCAAGTAGTAACTCAGGTAGGCGTAAACATCATTGATTCCCGGACTAAAGTAAATATTAAAGCCGGGACTACTAACATCACCGCCACCTTAGAAATGAAAAGCATCGATCAACTATTCATGCTGTTGAATAAAATTAGAAAGATCAAGGGAGTAAAAAAGATCAGAAGAAGAAACTAAGCGCGAGAAAATTTTTCTACTAACTCTTGAAGCTCCCGAGGAGAATAGAATCCGATGACAATGCTGCCACGGTTTTTGTTTTTCCTGATTTCGACTTTTGTGCCCAAAGCTTGACGTAATTTTTCTTCATATTGAACTACCGTCGCATCCTGACGGCTTTTTTTATCCGATACGTCCACTTTTACTTTTTTGATGCTTGCTTCTACGTCCCGCACAGACATTTGCCCAGCTAAGATATCTTTAAATAGTTTGTACCTTTGTTTCTCATCCTTAACTCCCAACAATGTTTTGGCGTGACTAAGACTCAACTTGCTTTGCAAGAGCGCTCTTTGAATTTCAGCGGAAAGTGTTAAAACACGTAAAATATTGGTCACGGCCGAACGACTTTTCCCTACCTTTTGCGCCACTTGATTCTGGGTAAGATTAAATTCATCCATCAGACGTCGGTAGGCCACTGCTTCCTCCACCGGATTAAGATTTTCCCGTTGGACATTTTCTACTAAAGCTACTTCAAGCTGCTGCTGCTTGGAGGCCGAACGAATTACCACGGGTACTTGCTTTAAACCAGCCATCTTGGCAGCCCGCAGACGTCGCTCACCAGCTAAGACCTCATAGCTGCCATCACCAACTTCCATTAACACCAGTGGTTGAATCACGCCATGTTCGCGGATGGAGGCCGCCAGCTCTTCCAACGGAGCCTTTTCCATCACTGATCGTGGCTGATGCGGGTTGGGTTTAATTTTACTAAGTAAAACTTCCTCAACTTCACCCGGCTTGGTGGCGATTTTGACTTGTACTTTTGGTGTTTTGGGGATAAGAGATTCTAACCCTCGTCCCAATCCTTTATTGACCATTTTTATATTTTAGTAGAATTGACGTATTTGGATGCAATTCGAGACGGAAGCGAGAAGTGCAGCAAGGTGGATAGAGATATACACCAAACGAGCACTACAGTTTCCAATAAAGAAATGTACCAAACACGTAAATCCTGTTTTAAACTAAATTGTAAGCTTTCAATACTTCAATGGCTAACTTACGGTAAGCTTTGGAGCCGGCAGAACGTTCGGAGTGCTCAATAATAGGCGTACCAAACGACGGCGCTTCCGCCAAATCAACATTACGAGGAATTAGAGTTTTAAAAACGCGATACGGAAAATGCTTTCTCACTTGACTAACTACATCTTTGGCTAAGCGCAATCTTTTGTGATACATTGTCAGCAAAGCCCCCAAAATATTCAAGTCAGGTTGTAAATTATTTTTCACCAACTCGATTGAATTTAGTAGCTGGCTCAGCCCTTCCAGAGCATAATACTCACATTGCACGGGAATTAGCACCTCGTCAGAAGCAACCAAACTATTAATAGTAAGTAAACCTAGGCTCGGGGGACAATCGATGAGAATAAAGTCGTAGTCGTTCCTCACTTCACGTAATGCTTCTTGCAGCTTATATTCCCTATTCTCAACATTCACCAGTTCAATACTTGCCCCCGACAAATCTTGTCCCGAAGGTAACAGATTAAGTCCCTGAACCGTAGTGCCGGCGATTGATTCGGTAGCAGTTTTGTGCCCGGCGAGAACGTCATAAATCCCCCGATTACCTTCTTTCATCCGTACTCCCAGACCACTAGTGGCATTGCCCTGCGGATCAAAATCTAGCAAAAGTACGAACTTACCAAAAGTAGCCAGCGCTGCTCCGAGATTGATAGCGGTAGTGGTTTTTCCAGTGCCCCCTTTTTGGTTAACGATGGAAATTATTTGCGCCATGAGTAATCATAAAACTAGTCGTGCCAATAGCATAACGTCTTACTACCATTGTAAAATCAACGAGAGAAATTGACAAGCTGGTTTAATATCGTACAATGGTGTTTGTTGGGTCGAAGTGGCGGAATTGGCAGACGCGCTGGCAGGCAGGCGCACCCTTACTAATAAGCCGAAGTGGCGGAATTGGCAGACGCGCTGGATTCAAAATCCAGTGAAGGCAACTTCTTGAGGGTTCAACTCCCTCCTTCGGCAAATTGCTGCCAAATACAAATAAGCTCCTAAGGGGAGCTTATTTGTATACAGCTACACGAATTTAATTACTTTCATTTTGTCTGGCTTTTATTTCTCTATCTATCACGCCAAGTCTTTGTAATAACTCGGAGCAGAAAGTGCCTTTCCTGATTGAATCAGCTACATCAATTTGTTTATCTGCTATTGCATATAGTCTTTCCTCGGCCTCAGACAGTCGATCATGTGATTGTCTCTTAGCTGCAATTCTATTTTTCTCTCCCAGCAGCCAATCGATATCTCTATTAAACTTGTCATACAATTGCCAATCTTGACTATTACCATCACGATGCTCATTAAATTCTCCCAATATTTTCTCTTGCTCTTCTCCTAGGCGAAGAAGCTCAGGATCCTTTCCAACCTCTGCTTTTATTTCCTGTTCCTGGTCACCAGCACTACCAGCATCCACAACTGGTAATTTTTTAGTAACTCTACCTAGATCCTCTTCTTCTTCCCATAAAATCTGTGTCTTTCTGCTTGGTTCACCGCCTTGGGGTTCGGGCGTAGGTTGTTCGTGCATATTATTTTACTAATTAATGATAAATAATAAACTAATTTGCCTCACCTAATTTGTCCCTCACGTGCCGAGCCATTTTTTCTAGTCCATCCTTCTCAGCCTGAGCAACACTAATTTTTTCTTGCACCTGACGAATTTCTCTAGCTAAAAATGAGGGCCTCGAATCTAACGGCTTATCTTTCCCCCCATCTTCTTCAGCTGTTTCTGTAACATCTTCAAGCCCTAATCTTTTTCTTAGTTCAGCCGCATCGTGAGCTCTACCTAACTTACGTGCTCTATCGCCAAAACTACTATCTCCTTTTTTATCGGCTAATGCAGCTTTTTTATTCTGCAGCTCTTCTTCACTGGCTCGCAAATCCTCAATGACAAGATCTTGCGCTACTGATTGCTCCAATAAAATATCGTGTGCTTTTTCTAGAGCCTTGGGGTCATTTCCATTTTCACAAGCAGCAGCCATCCGATTACAACGACGTGCTTCGGACAACGCTTCCGCCATTTCTGTTTCTAATTTTGCAACACGTCCTTCAACTTCAGCAACAAAGTCACCTAAACCTTCTCGATCTGTGCCTAACGACACCGTGTAGGCTCCAAAATTCATACCTCTTTTTCCCGTTGCTGTATTCTCTTGAAGAAACTTCATTTTTCCCCTTGCTTGATCGGCTAGATCTTTAAAATAAGCAGCCGGATCCTCCCCTTTTGGTAATTTTTGCTCAACTTTTTTAAACCTTTGAGTAGGCCTCGATTCTAAGTCTTCTTTTCCTGTATTTTCATCTTCAAAGCTAAAATCCTGAGGAGCTTCCCCTTCTGCTGCATCCATTGATCCACTATCTGTCCCAATCATATTATATATTTAATTAAATTACTTTCTTGCCTTTTCATATATTTAGTTTACTTTACTGCCTCATTAGTCAGCTCAATCGATTCTTTAAGTAACTCCTCAAATCTATTCCTAGGAAAGGAGAACACCCATTTGCTTCTATTCTTAGCCACTTTCCCAATCGCCGCTACTAGCGGCAGACAAACTCCACCACCCCGGTTCTTTTTGTCCAACTTTATTGTATTATACAGCATTTTATGTGGAAAGTCAACGCTATCCTGAAAGCCGTATTGCTGAAGAATTTTTTTGATCTTGAGGACTTCTGACTTTTTTATTTTACCTAACAGATAACTCATATAGCTTTCTACTATCATCCCCGTCGCCACTGCCTGGCCATGCGATATCCGATGATTGCTGACCTTTTCGATGGCGTGACCAACGGTGTGGCCGAAATTTAATAAAGACCTTAAACCAGTGACTTCTCGTTCATCAGCTATAACAGCCCTCCCCTTAGCTACCATACAGGTCTTAACGAGAGGAACAAGTTTTGTCAGATTAGGTCTATTTAAATTAATTGGGTTATTTTCTAGCTTGGTAAAACTAGCCCGATCAAATAAAATCAGTGTCTTGATTAATTCCGCCATTCCTTCCTGGAGTTGACTCTTAGGTAGTGACTGTAAAAACTGCGGGGTGACTAATATCTTGCGTGGTTGATAAAACGTACCGATAATATTCTTGGCATATCGAGAATTAATGCCATTCTTGCCGCCAATTGAGCTATCTACCATCGCCAGCAATGTAGTCGGTACTTGCCATAGGTCTACCCCCCGCATATAAATAGAGGCAATAAAGCCAGTTAAGTCCCCGGTCACCCCTCCGCCCAAAGCAATTATTAAAGTGTCTCGCGGGTATTTTTTTTCGGCTACCTGGCCGATTATTTTAGCAAATACAGGGAAAGATTTAGACTGCTCACCGACTGGGAAAGTGATAAGATCAGTTTTGGTGACTGAACTAATTTTTTGTTCTACAGCCCGGCCATATAACTTGGCGACTTGACTGTCACAAAATAAGACAACATACTGGTATTTTTCTTTTTTAAGTTCGCCGCACAACAAATCAGCTGGTTTTTTATCCAGCATAATAATCTGGGAAGTCCGACCGTCTTTAAATTTGAGATTAATCTTGGCCATCAACTATTTGCTGAATTGCTTTAGCTTTTTTTATCAGCTGAGAAAAATCCGTAAAGTTTAATGATTGTTGACCATCGCACAAAGCCTGATCGGCTTGAGGGTGAATTTCCACGATTAGGCCAGAAGCACCAGCCCCTATGCCCGCCAGGGCGAGCGGTCCCACCAGCTTTATTTCCCCCGCCGCGTGTGAAGGATCGACAAAAACAGTATAATCAGTTTCTTGTTCGATTTTTTTAATCGCGGCTAGATCGAGAGTAAAACGACTACTATCACTAAAAGTCCTTATTCCTCGTTCGACTAATATCACCTCCGGATTTTTATCAGCTGCCAGATAACTGGCCGCCCCTAGCCAATCTTTTAAATCAGCTGCCAATCCTCGTTTTAAGAAAACTGGCTTCTCTTGCTTAGCTAGCTCCTTTAAAAGCTCATAATTCTGCATATTGCGCGCACCCACCTGCCAAAAATCGACTACTACCTCCATATCCTTTATTTGAGAGGAGTCAGTGATTTCGGTTAGCCATTTTAGGTCGTATTTTTCTTTCGCCTCCTTAATCCAGGAGAGTCCTTCGTTGCCCACTCCCTGAAAACTGTCAGCTGTTGTTCGGGGTTTATGGATACTGCCCCGCATGATTTTCAGACCAGCCTTTTGCAGAAATTCGGCGGTTTCAAGAATCTGCTCCTTGCTTTCAACCGCGCAAGGACCAGCGATAATTTCTAAGTTTTCTTGGGAAAATTGTTTAGTCATAAATTTAGCTTAGAGACTATTCTGATGTACTACGAAGACACATTGATTTTCCCCAGCGAGCCTGCCTGCCGGTAGGCAGGGAAAACCAGCTCCGCGATCGACTTCGCTCTCTCCCGATCCGATCGGGAGAACCATGCCCGCTCAGCCGATCGAGGGTCTTCTTTAGCACATCAGAATAGCCATCTTTTATTTATTAATAAACTTCAGAACTTCCGGAGCTAACTTCTCAGCCGTCAAACCTCTGGCGCTATACAAATCCTCCGTCCGACCGGATTCGCCAAAAACGTCATTTACACCAAATGATTTTAATTTAGTTGGATGATTGCGACTAAGTGCTTCAGCGACTGCGCCACCTAGGCCACCGATGATTGTATGATCTTCGATGGTGACAACTTTACCTGTTTTCTGCGCTGATTCGATCAGTAATTTTTCATCCAGAGGCTTAATAGAAGCCATATTTAACACATCGGCTTTTATGTTTTGCGTTGCCAACTCCTGTGCCACTACCACCGCCTCGGCTGTCATCGTGCCACAAGCGATAATTGTAACGTCATCACCGGTCATCAACTGATCGCCTTGACCGATTACAAATTCTTTTTTGCCAGACAATCCAACGACATCAGTTACTTCATGACGCGGTAGGCGCATATAGATTGGCCCCTCGTGCTTGATCATTGCCCGTGTTGCCAATTTAGTCTCGTGGGCATCAGCCGGCGCCAATACAGTCATATTGGGCAAAGCGCGCATTAAGGCCATATCTTCAACAGATTGATGACTAGAACCATCCTGACTAGCCGACAGGCCAGCGTGCGTTCCCACCAAATTTACATTCAGCTTAGGTAAAGCTACCGCCGCTCGCACCTGCTCGTTGGCTCGACTGGTAATAAAGACGGCAAAACTAGCAGCTAAGGGTATCTTGCCACTAGCCGCCAAACCAGCGGCCGCCCCAATCATATTTTGCTCGGCAATACCGGCGTTGAAAAAACGCTCTGGATAACGCTCGGCAAATAAGTCCACCTTGGTTGATTTAGTTAAATCGCCACCCAAAACTATTAAGCGTGGTTCTTCCTCTGCAATTTCTAATAAAGTCTGTCCAAAAGCTTCCCGTGGTGATTGTTTTTTCATTTCAGTCATTTTTCAATTCCTTAAGTGACTTTAGTAACTCATCCTCAGACAAAGGCTTTCCGTGATATTCGTTAGCTGTCTCGATAAAAGAAATCCCCTTGCCCTTAACTGTATTGGCTATGATGGCAGTTGGTTTAGCAAAGCCGTGCGCGTCCTCAACTGCCTCTTCGATTTGCGCTAAATTATGACCATCTATTTCCAACACCTCCCAACCAAAATCAGCCATTTTTTCACCGATATCCCCTAGGTCAGTGATATTTTCCGTTGGCCCTTCTAGTTGCATGCCATTGTCATCAACAATTAGAGTCAGATTATTTAACTTGTGCTGATTGGCAAACATCAACGCCTCCCAATTTTGTCCTTCCTGAAGTTCGCCGTCACCAACGAGAACATATGTCTGGTATTTTCGACTATCAATCTGAGCCGCCAGCGCCATGCCACACCCCACCGACAAACCCTGCCCCAGAGAACCGGTCGAAAAATCCAGACCCGGTGTCTTATTCATGTCGGGGTGACCTTGTAGGGACGAACCAAGTTCGCGTAAAGTTGCTAGCAAATTTCGGTTAAAATAGCCCGTCAACGCCAACGTAGCATATAAAGCCGGAGCAGCGTGGCCTTTACTGAGCACAAAGCGATCACGCTCGGGCCATTTCGGTTCAGTCGGACGATGCCGTAGCTTAAAGCCGTATAAAACAGCTAAAACATCGACGATTGAAAGCGAACCGCCCGGATGACCCGAATCAGCCCGACAGATCATCTTCAGCGTTTCCGCCCGGACTTCATTGGCCAAATCTTCAATTTTTTTAATCTCTTCCTCCGTCATAATTTCCTGTTACTAATAACTGCCTAGCCAGCTAAAATAGGGACATTCCTCATTCAGGGCGACAAATAGTTTTTTTACCGCTTTGTCTTCTTGACCACCCTTGAAAGTGATAAAAAACAGGTACTGCTCGGGATTTTCCGGATTCTGCTTGGATTGCAGGTAAGTTAAGTCAATCTCATTCTCAACAAAGAAATTAAGCACATCGCGTAGGGCGCCGACTCTGTTTTTTACCGCTAGCGAGACAGCTGTTTCTGTGCCAGCGGTTTGTTTGTCTTTCTCTCGACTTACCACCCAAAAATGAGCGTGATTTAAGTCCTTGTCCTCGACTTTCTTGGCCAACAACCTCAACTCCGGCAAATTAGGTAAAGAGGACAGATTAACCAACGCGGCCGTATTCTTTTTCTTACGGGCTTCAAACAAAGCTTTTTGATTATCATCGCATACTCGTAGTTGGGCTTTGCCTAACTTCTGTTGCAGCCACTTTTGACATTGATCAAGGGCTTCCTTGACTCCGTAAACCACAGCTACATTGGCCAGCTTGCTTTCCCGCGAAACTAGATTTAAGTGGATCGGTACCGTTATCTTACGTATTACTGATAGTTTATGCTTACCCACTTCAAATAAAATATCGGCCGTTGAACCAGTGATCGGATGACATTGCGGCACTACACCCAAATCCATGTTACTCTTTCTGACCTCAATCAGCAACTGTTCAAGATTGTTATTAGGCTCCCCTTCACTCTGCTGGCCAAATTCTTCCCTAACTGCCTCTTCTATTAGCGACAAGCGTTCTCCCAAAAAGCCAATCTTAACTCCACCCTCCAGGGCGATCATGGCCGACTGAACCTCTCGGTAGATAGAGCGGATGTCGTCTTCCTTGACTAGCTTCGCCTGCTTCGCCAGACCCCCGACTACTTCATCAAAACGTGTCGGAGAAAAAACCGACAGCCCGGCTTTCTTTTTCTCCCGACCAATCTGCTTTGCCACTTGAGCTCTTTCTTCTAAGAGCTTGAGAATGCCGCTGTCAATCTGATCTATTTTCTCTCTTTGATTTTTTACCATTGTTTTTTAATTTAAATTACTTATAGATAATAACATATTTTTTAGGACTTACGTGTTGGGTACAGTTCGAGGCGGAAGTGAGGAGCGAAATGAGACTTACTTAGGCATACGTCGAATGAGCACCGGAGCTTCCAACGAAGAAATGTGCCAAACACGTAAGTCCTAACATTTATCAAAAAACCGACCCTGTGGCCGGCGATTTTCTTTTGAAAAATTCTGAACGCTAAACGCGCCGGCTCTAATAGTCGGTATAGAAATAAAAGCTAAACCAGATTTTATTAATTAAGTTTTGCATGTTAACTGTATTGTAACAGAAGTCTTTTAGCTGTCAAGAAAATATTAAAACAATACTGAGAAAAAATAAAGCCAGCGGTCTAAGATATCAGTCTAGCTGAAAATCAACTGTTTCCATAAAATGATGCTTTAACTAATGTTTTGATAAATTTATTAACCGCGCTGATCCTGCGTACTGACGATGATTTTCCCAATAGATTGATAACGGCACTGCCAACTATTGCTACCTCAGCCACCCCCAGCAATTTCTTAATATCAGCTCCCTGAGAAATACCAAAACCTACACCCAGAGGAACTTTAACATATTTCCTTACTCTCCCCAGATATTTAGGTAGATTTTTGCTGAAATCAGTCCGAGTCCCCGTGACCCCACTGCGCGCCATACAGTAAACAAAACCCTTAACTTCTCGACTAATCTTTTTTAGCCGATCAGCAGTGGTTGTTGGTGATACAACAATAATATTGGCTAGGCCATTCTTACGACTAGCAGCGTAAAAACCCTCGCGCTTTTCTTCTTCCCGAGGCATATCAGGAATTATTAAGCCACTGGCACCAGCTCGCGCGGCCGCCTGACAAAATCGCTCCCCGCCATAGTTATAAACTGTATTGTAATAACCCATAAAGAAAAGAGGGATATTAACCTGACTACTTAGCTTTTTCATTAAAGCTAGATTATCTAACATACCTATCCCGTTTTGTAAGGCTCGCTGGTTGGCCTGCATAATAGCTGGTCCATCAGCCAGAGGATCAGAAAACGGCATCTGTAGTTCGATAAAATCTACTCCGGCTTCAACCATAGCCAAAACTATTTTTTCCGTCTCCTTCATGGAAGGATAGCCAATCACCACGTGAGTCATTAGTCCAATTCGTTCTTCCTGTTTTATCTTGGCAAATTGTCGGACGATTTTATCCATTATTTTCAGCTTGGTTTTTTAAATATCGCCGCCAATTCTTGCGATCTAACTTATCAGCGGTAATAAATAGATCTTTATCACCTCGGCCGGATATATTTACTACAATTGTTTTACTTTTGGCTAATTTAGGAGCTAACTTTATGACAGCCGCGACCGCATGAGCTGATTCTAGAGCTGCTAGAATACCTTCTTTTTGAGCTAATAATTGATAGGCTCGCAGAGCTTCCTGATCAGTCGCCTGGGTATACTGGACTCTTTTGGACTCATACAAAGACCCGTGTTCTGGCCCAATTCCCGCATAATCAAGCCCAGCCGAAATACTGGCTGTCGGCTGGATATTCCCCTCTTTGTCTTGGAGAAAATACGACTTAAAACCTTCCACTACCCCTAATCTGCCCCTACCAGTCAAGCGACTAGCATGCTGCCCAATCTTAGCCACGCCCTGACCACCCGCTTCCACGCCAATCATTTTCACCGCTTGGTCATCTAAGAAAGCATTAAACAAACCAATTGCATTGCTGCCACCCCCGACACAGGCAACCAGATAATCAGGCCTTTTAGTCAGCTGCTCTTTTACTTCTAGGCCAATAATACTTTGGAAGTCCCGCACCAGTGAAGGATAAGGATGAGGACCAACTGTCGAGCCCAACAAAAAATATGAGTCATCTGGATCCGCTAGCCAATCTTTGATGGCCATATTGACAGCGTCCTTTAATGTCTTTGTGCCCTCTTCGACCGCTACCACTTCGGCTCCTAATTGTTTCATAAAGAAAACGTTTGGCTGTTGCCTGGCAACATCCTTGGCTCCCATATAAATAGTGCAGGCAAAACCAAATTTAGCGGCAACTGTTGCCACCGCCAGACCGTGTTGACCTGCTCCCGTTTCCGCAATCAATCGCCGCTTGCCCATTTTCTTAGCTAGCAAAGCCTGAGCAATAGAATTGTTCATCTTGTGAGCGCCGGTGTGAAGCAAGCCTTCGTTTTTTAAATATATTTTCGCCCCGCCCAAATGTCGCGTTAGATTCTCAGCCAGATAAAGAGGAGTCGGTCTGCCGAGATAATCTTTGTATAATTTAAACAACTCACGCTCGAACACTTTATCTCGCTTGATCTCCTCGTAAGCTCGCGTCAATTCCTCTAGCGCCGGAACCAAAACTTCAGGCATATAACGTCCACCAAAGTCACCAAAGTGGCCGTCCTTATCAGCATCATATTTAGTCTGGAAAAATAGTTTCATGATTTTATTAGTCTGATTATTTTGACCATTTTATCTATATCTTTCTTCCCTGGCTCTTTTTCTATCTGGCTATTTATATCTATCACCTGTGGATTTAATTTCTCCAGCACCTCCTCGATATTATCCAAGCCAATCCCTCCGGCTAAGATATCAATGTCATCTAATTGCTTTAATAATTCCAGATTGATCGACTGCCCTGAACCCCGACCGCTATCTAGCAATATTTTATCAACCATTCCCTGATATTTCGCTATTTCCTCAATGCAGCTCTCATTAGCGCAAATAACTGCTTTCCAGATTTCGCTGTCACCCCGCAACTCTCGACAATACTCGGGCGCTTCCTGACCATGAAGCTGCAATATATCTAGTTGGCACTCCTGACTGATCTTTTTGGCTTCGTCTTTCGGCTGATCGACCAAGACACCGACAAATTTAATTTCCTGATTGTTCTCTTTGATCGCCGCTACAATTTCGCTAGCTTTCTCACTAGCAATGTTCCTCGGACTCTGAGGATAATTTATAATAAAACCTAAATAATCAGCGCCGGCCTTACTAGCAACTTCGGCATCTGCTAAGTTTGTAACTCCACAGATTTTTACTTTTGGCTTCATAATAATTTCAATTCCCTAATTTTACCAGCTACATTATTGCTCTCCATCAAGGTGGTGCCTACTAATATCCCTTGTACTCCCGCTTCGTGCAACATTTTTACATCAGCCGCTGATTTTATCCCCGATTCAGCGATTAATATCTTGTCCTCTGGTACTGCCGCTGCTAGATCAACCACCACATCCAAGCTGATCCCGAAAGTGTGTAAATTTCGCGCGTTGATGCCAATAATTTGCGCTTTAGCCTGTAGAGCTTTAGTTAAATCTTTGACGGTGTGTATCTCTACCAGGCATTCCATACCCAGCTCATGCGTCAGATCAACCAGCTTATTCAATTCACCTTCATCCAACATTGTGGTAATCAGCAACACCGCATCAGCTCCATAATATTTTGATTCATAAATTTGGTAAGGATCAAATATAAAGTCTTTTCTCAATACTGGTGTATCTTTAGTTGCTTTTTTCACTCTATTGATAAAACCAATATCACCCTTAAATTTACTTTTTTCCGTCAAAACCGAGATCGCATTAGCGCCACCCTTCTCGTACAACTTGGCCTGCATCTCAATATCTACTTCTTCATTAATATCGCCCGCTGAAGGTGAAGCCTTTTTTATTTCCGCTATCAGGGAAGGATTATCAGCTGTTAGAGCCTGAGTAAAATCCCTAACAACAATCTCGCCTAGCGCTTCTCTCTCAGCTAGTTTCTGCTTAAGCTCCTGCAACGGAAATTTTCCCTTAATTTCAGTCAATTCGGCCTTTTTACGATTAAAAAGATCGATTAAGACACTTGGTTTTTGTTCTGTTGCTGACGGCATTATAATTTATTACTTACTTCCACCCACTGGGCTAACTTGGCTGCGGCTTGGCCATCCTCAATTACCTCTTCCGCTTTGACCCGACATTTTTGGTAACTATCGGCCATCTCATAGGCCAACAACCCCATTGCCGCATTAGCAACAACAATGTCTTTTTTTGCCCCTGTCAATTTACCGGCAAATATATCTTTGATATCTTGAGCGTTTTCCTCAGCTGTACCCCCTTTTACTTCATCTATATTGTAAAACTTAGCTGGCTCAATTTTATACTTTTTAACTTCCTGCCCCTTGGCAAACTCATACACCTGAGTAGGAGCCGAAACACTCACCTCATCCAAACCATCGTCTGAGTTAACTATAATCACCTTCTCTGATCCTAGCTCCATTAGCGCCTGACCCAATTTGGCGGCCATATCGGCTTGAGAAACCCCAATCACCTGATATTGAGCGCCAGCCGGATTAGACAATGGCCCGAGAAAATTAAAGATCGTCCGAATACCCAGAGCTTTACGCGCTGGCATCACATATTTCATCGCCGGGTGAAAGTTGGGAGCAAACATAAAGCCAATCCCTACCTCCTCAATGCATTTCTTAACCTGCTGCGTCCCGAGATCAACTTTTACCCCCAGGGCTTCTAACACATCAGCGCTCCCACTTTGCGAACTAGCGGCTCGATTACCATGTTTGGCGACCTTGGCTCCCGCGGCCGCGCATACTATGGCCGCTGCCGTGGAGACATTAATCGTCCCCACGCCATCTCCGCCCGTGCCGCAAGTGTCTAGTAGCCTGCCTGCCGCCTGCCTGCCGGTAGGCATGGGTAAGCAAGGCCGACCAGCGACTTCAACCTGGTTCATCTGCTCTCGCATCACCTTCACCATACCCACTATTTCTTCAATCGCCTCTCCTTTTTCTGACAGTGCAACCAGAAAATCGCTAATCTCAGCATCAGTTACTTTCCCTGTCATAATCAGCCGAGTAACCTCAGCTGCCTCGTCAGCCGTCAGATCATGTCCACCGATTATTTTATTTAAGTATTTTTTCATTGACCAGATTGGCAATTATTTTAAGACCGTTTTGGTCTTTAAAGGTTAACACGCTCTCCGGATGAAATTGCACTCCCTCGACCGGATATTCCTGGTGTCGCACTCCCATCACCATATCATCTAGTTTAGCACTTACCTCTAAACAACTGGGAATTTTATCACCAATCAGAGAATGATAGCGACCAACTTCTAGTGGGCTAGGCAGGCCAGCATAAATAGTCCGACCGTCATGTTCGATTTCTGACTGCTTGCCATGATAAGGCCGATCCAACTGCTTTAAACTACCACCAAAAGACTCAATGATTGCTTGATGCCCCAGGCAAACGCCAAATATTGGATACTGCTGGTGATATTTCTTGATTATTGGTAAAACATGGCCCGCCTGTTGAGGATTGCCTGGTCCAGGAGATAAAACTATCAGGTTGGGATTGATCTCAGCCACCTTGGTAATTTCAATATTATTACGATAAACAATCACTTCACATTTAAAACGCTTGAGGTAATCAGCTAAATTAAAGACAAACGAATCAAAATTGTCTATTAATAATACACGTTTAAACATTATTTTTTCTTTAATAAGCCAACTAGGGCGGCGGCCTTAGCCTCAGTCTCCCGGTATTCACTTTCTGGGTCAGAGTCATAGAGCAAAGTAGCCCCTGCTTGGAGCTCAATTTGATCATCGGCAATGACGGCTGAACGAATAATAATTCCAGTGTTTAGTTCATTATTAAAAGTTACGTAGCCAACATTGCCGCCGTAAAATCCCCGACGAACTGGTTCCATTTCTTCAATCAGCTCCATCGCCCGCGGCTTTGGTGTACCAGTGAGAGTCCCGGCATTGAGCGAAGCAATAAAAGCATCAAAGGCGGTAAAGTTCTTTTTGTCCAATCGTCCCCGAACGTGGGCTACAGTGTGCATGACCTTAGAATACTTTTCTACAAAGCGATAATCAGATAGCTCCACTCCTGGTAAACAAACCCGACTAATATCATTGCGACCTAAGTCAATTAACATATCTAGCTCGGATTTCTCTTTAGACGAATTGAGTAGGCTCATCATATTCTGATAATCAGTGATCGGGTCATCGCTGCGCTGCGCCGTACCAGAAATGGGTCGGGTATTAACTTCTCCATTCTCCACCCGAATAAACATCTCGGGTGAAGCGCCCAATAAGCAACTCTTGCCAAAATTGAAATAGAACATATAGGGAGCCGGATTAGCTCGACGGTAAAGATCATACAGGGCTAAAGTTGATCCGGTAAATTTTGCTTGGAACTTCTGTGACAAAACCATTTCAAAAATATCACCTTTTTCCATATACTCTTTAGCTTTCTCTACCCCAGCCACAAATTGCTGCCGGTTGAAATTCGAACGTAATGGCCCGGTAACCTGAAAATCGTCTGGGGACGTTTTCCCATTAGGAATCTGCTTCAATCTTTTAGTCAACGACAAACTAGTAAACTGAAAGTAATATAAGGCTGCTTGCTCTTTTAGGTGATCAAAGAAATAAATGACATCTGGCAGAAACAAATGAAAATCGGGAGTCTGGCCATGATCATGTCGATCGGGTAAATCTTCAAATAAGCGGACAAAATCATAGCTAAATCCTCCATACAAGCCTAATAAACTACTATCGGAGGCTTGGCTCTGGAGCAGCGGAGTAAATTTACTAATAAGGGTTCTAATTACAAAAGAAATATTGGGCTGTTTTAATCTCTCACTTTCGGACAGCTGAAGATTTTCCCTTTTTACTTGTCCCGATATTTCTTGTTTTGAGAAACTGACTTTACTGGCATAATCAAAATCAGATTTATCAAACATTTTTAAAATTTCTGTGCCGATAGAATTTAAAGCGGTAATCCTAAAATTATTATCCTTGCCAACTACCTCCAGGGGCGGATCAACGGCAAACAAGCTCAAGCGACCATAGATCGGTGAAATATCAATCGATTCCAGCAAAAAACCAGGCAGATCTTCTGGATACTGGCTGAAATAAGAAACGGCGGTGTTGTATTTTATTGACCTAGTTATTATTTCCATTTTGTCTGTAAATATCTTAACTACGGCACTGGCAAGACTTATATAAAAGTAATGTATGACGAGCTACCATTCATTCCATCAAAAAACCGACCCTGTGGCCGGCGATTTTCCTTATAATGATGCAAAATGCTAAGCCCGCCGGCTTGAATAGTCGGTAAAGTAAAAGCTAGGCCAGATTTTATTAGTTAAATTTTGCATATCAAATATATTATAACGAGCTCGCATTTTATGTCAATGGACAATGAAGATAAAATTTTTTTGTACTTTGTTATTATCCGTCTTTTTTTGTTTTATCAATGATTTTTATAGTCGGTTGACGACGCGAACGTACAAAACCACGATTGCTTTTAAGACGTTCAGCCAACCCACCCTTTGTCTGGCCTTGTGGAGCTCGCTTGGCCTTTTCCCGCTGGATAGTACGCGCGGAAGGACCACTATATTCTTCTTCGAGCGCTTCTTCGTCTAATCTATCTGCCGGCTGGGTAGACTCATGTTCTGTCGGCAATTTATTAGCCATAATCTGCGCCGATTTATCGATCTGCCCATAAATCTCCCGCAACTCCTCGATATCAATCTGCCCCGGAGCTGTCTCTGAATCTCCTACTGAGGCAAAAGTTAAATAACTGCCAAATAGTGGCGCGATGATGCGAGTAATCTTTCCTTCCTCCCCCATGCCCAGCACGATCATTCTCTCATCGGCCGCCTTATTGATAAGTAGTTTCATCAGTTTTTTAACATCCTTATCATCCTTAGCCGTCGTCACAATTTTTATAACATCAACCTGCTTGGCTCGCATCTGGTCAACTATTCCTGTCAGCTCCTTGTAATTGGGTGTTTTATCAAAATCATGATAGGAGCAAATAATCTTAGTACCTTCGCTTACCCGACTGCGATCCAGATTATCAATCGCTGACAGCTCAATGTCGATATGATCAAAGCCAGCGACGGCGGCCTCGGCAATTATCGCCAGCCGCTCTTTTTCTGATCCAGTAAATTTGCCACCTTCATCTTGATGC
Source organism: Patescibacteria group bacterium (assembly GCA_018818965.1). Classification (GTDB taxonomy): domain Bacteria; phylum Patescibacteriota; class JABMPQ01; order JABMPQ01; family JABMPQ01; genus JABMPQ01. Next base: position 16,723 of record JAHJQX010000015.1, read on the forward strand.
CGACAAGTAAAAATCGCTCGCTTAGTCGTCTTTTCTTTAATCGCAGAAACGTCTTCCGGCTTGAAACCATTAATATAATCTACTCGCAGTTCGACAAAATCGGATACCCGCTGGATATCCTGTAAATTTTGTCGGAATTCCGCCAATGTCTCACCCGTGACGACAGTACAGATGTTTATTTTTGGCATATTTATTTACAAACTAAAAGAGGCTCTTCTATCGCTCGCCGCATTACTTCTTCTGGAGCTTTTTCGCCCGTATAGAGCTCAAATTGCGCTACTCCCTGACAGAGCAGCATCTCGGTACCGAGAATTATCTGAGCGCCTTTGAGTTGAGCGTCAGTAAGTAGCTTAGTTTTAAGCGGTACATAGACAGCGTCCATGACGATATGTTTATCAGTAAGATATTTCTCTGGCACCAGCGATTCACCTGTTCGCTCGCCCATACCAACAGCAGTAGAATTCAAAATAATATTGCAATCTTTAACCTCTCTAATTTCATCCAAACTCCCCGCCCGACAGCCCAACTCACTTGCCAACTCCTTGGCTTTTTCAACTGTCCGATTATATATTTTTAACTCCGCGCCTTTTTCTACTACACCATAAGCCATCGCGCGCGCAGCTCCACCTGCTCCAAGCAAAGCCACCTTCTTGCCGGCCAACTCAGTCACCTTCTCCAGTGGAACCACCGTCCCCAGCCAATCAGTATTATAGCCCTTAAGTACGCCATTATCATTGACCACCGTATTGACCGCGCCGATTTTCTTCGCTATTGGATCAATCTCGTCCAGATATTGCATTACCTCTTCCTTATGCGGCGCCGTGCAAGTCAGCCCACGCACTCCTTCCTTTCGTACCCTATTTACCATCTTACCAACTTCGCCAGATTTTACCCGCTCAGCTTTAAAAACATACTGGCCTTCAAGACCGAGCTCCTGATAAGCCGCGTTATGCATCACTGGTGACAGAGAATGCTCAACTGGATCGCCGATGATAATGCACTCTTTTATTTTGCCGGTGATATTCATATTATTAGCTATTACACCCTCCACACGTCCCACAACCACCACCGCCACACATAAATATTAAATTCATCGCTACCTCACGCGCCACTTCATCAATATCTTTACCGCCGGTAAGAACAATGTAGTCAGCGTTAGCGCGATATTGGGGCAAGCGCTCAGTGAACAACTTTTGTGCTCGGTTTTTGTCGCGAAACAATGGTCGACTAACATCGCCTTCGAGTCGTTTCTCAATCTCATCGAACGGCGTGTCAAGAAAAACTGTTGTCCCCACTAGCTTTTTTAATACTTTTTCATTAATCCCTACTCCACCTCCCGTAGCAATAACTACATTTTCTCGGCCACCTAACTCTTCGGCCACCTTCGCTTCCAGCTCACGAAATTTATCCTCGCCATCTTTATCAAATATCTCATTGATACTCTTGCGACCTGACTTAGCCAGCACTATCTCATCCATTTCTACCATTTCCAAACCTAAAAACTTAGCAATTTTATCGGCCACCACGCTTTTACCGGAACCCATAAATCCCGTGAGAACTATTCGCTGAGAATTTTTATTAGCAATACTCATGAATTCTGGGCTCTATGGCGCAAATAATGATCCATTATTACCAGTGCCGCCATCGCGTCTACAATCGGCACGGCGCGCGGCAATACGCACGGATCATGCCGGCCAGCTGCTGACAGCTTAGCTTTATTACCATCCTTGTCAACTGTGTCCTGCTCCTTACCGATAGTAGCCACTGGCTTAAAAGCTAGTCGAAAATGAATATCTTCGCCGGTAGTAATCCCACCCAATGTGCCTCCGGCATGGTTAGAACAGGTCTTTATTTTACATTTATCGTTGGCACAAAAAGCGTCATTGTGCTCGCTACCCCGCATCGCTGGAGCGGCAAAGCCAGAGCCATATTCGAAGCCCTTGGTCGCTCCAATACTCATCATTGCTTTAGCCAGATCGGCTGGTAGTTTATCGAAAACGGGCTCGCCTAGGCCAGCTGGCACACCCCTGATCACCCCACGTATCACTCCGCCGATAGAATCACCCTCGGCGCGTACCTTTTCAATCAACGCTACCATCTCCTTGGCCGCCTGCTTGTCCGGACAACGCAGGCTATTGCCTTCCACGTCTTTCTTCTCAACCTGGCGGTAATCTATATCAGCCTTAATATCTCCCACTTGCTCCACGTAACTTACCACTTCAAATTTCATCTTCTCGCGTAAATATTTCTGAGCAATCGCTCCAGCTGCTACCCGCGCCAGCGTCTCGCGCGCCGAAGCTCGTCCGCCCCCACGCCAGTCGCGAAGACCATACTTGGCCTGATAAGTATAATCAGCATGGCCAGGTCGATAGACATCTTTTAGTTTACGATAATCCTCGCTCTTGGCGTCTTTATTGTATGCTATTAGCAATATAGGGGTGCCGGTGGTTTTACCCTCTGTTACGCCAGACATAATTTCAATCTTGTCTTTTTCTTGACGCTGAGTGGTAATTTCACTTTGTCCGGGTCGACGACGGTCTAATTCGCCCTGAATATCTTCAACTGCAAGCTCCAACCCCGGTGGACAACCATCGACAATGGCCGCTAACGCCCCACCATGAGACTCACCCGCTGTTGTTACCTTGAATAATTGACCAAAAGTATTACCTGGCATATTTTAATGTTATTTTCTAATTAGTTTAACCCCAAGTGATTCTAGCTCCTCCCAAAAACTAGGAAAAGATTTATCAACTACACTTGGCTTTAATATTTTCATCCCTGACGTCTTAACACCACTAACGGCCAACGACATCGCCATCCGGTGATCCTGGTAAGTCTCAACGACCGCTCCCTTTGGCTTGCCACCAATAATGATAATATAGTTATCACCAATCTTTGTTTTAACTTTCATTTTCTTTAGTTCTGCTCGTAGAGCTGCTAACCGGTCTGTTTCTTTGACCCGCAAATTTTGCAGGCCAGTGATCTTCGTCTCTCCCTCAGCATAAGCAGCTACTACCGCCAAAGTCTGAGCGGTATCGGGCATACTATTCATGTCTATTTCTGCGATGCTCTTGAGCTGAGCAGGACCAATTACCCGAATCCACTTGTCCGCTGAGTTTTGCGTCATTTTACAGCCCATTTTGACTAATACGTCCGCAAACTCAACATCGCCTTGGGCGGAGCGTGGATCAATGTTTTTTACCTTGACCTTGCCACCGGTAATAGCCGCCAATGCCCAAAAATACGAAGCGCCCGAAGCATCACCCTCGATCGTATACTGTGACGGTTGATAATTACTCTCAGTACCAATAATATATTCCTGGTAATCATTGTTTATCGCCTCCACGCCAAAATCGCGCAGGCCACTGATAGTCATATCGATATATGACGGCGACACTTGTTTACCGACTACCTTTATCTCTATTCCCTCCTCTAGGATCGGTGCGATCAGCAGCAGAGCGGTAAAATACTGACTACTAATATCACCATCAATACTTACTTCTCCTCCCTTTAAAACACCACCACTAATCTTCAGAGGAGGGAAACCCCGTTTGTTGACATACTGAATATCTGCTCCCAAGTGACGCAGTGCGTTGACCAAATCGCCAATCGGCCGCTCCCGCATGCGATCCGAGCCATCGAGAATAATTTCGCCCGGGACAAGCGAACAGACAGCGACTAGAAAACGCATGGCTGTCCCCGCGTGACCGACGTTAATTTCCCCGCGGAATTCCTTAAAATCACCGCCGTTACCAATGATCGATATCCCATCACCATGTCGGGTGATAGCGATTCCTAGTTGACGCAAAGCGCCAACGAGTACACCGCAATCATCACAACGCGAAGCTTCACTAATCTCACTCGACCCTTTAGCCAAGCTAGCCATCACTAATGCCCGGTTAGTATAGCTCTTCGAGCCCGGCACAGTGATTTCGCCGTTGATTGGCTGCTTGGATGGAATTATGGAGATTTTTTTCATAATAATGCTTGATTTGATCAGCCATAACTACTTCGCTCACCTTAGCCCCGATCAGATCGGTGCCGGGTTCGCTCAGCAATTATGGCTGATCAAATAACTATCTATTTAGGCTCTTTTAATTAACGCAAAACTAGTGACATTATTTTTCTGATCCTGCAAATCTTTGGCTAGTATTTTTAGATCAAATAAATCGGCGCAGACTTGGTTGGCTAATACGGCTGCCGATGATGGCAATTTGCCAGCCGCTAGAGCCTTAGCGGCCGTGGCTTGGTCGATTAGTTCACCCTTGCCTTCGGTAATTTTAACACGCGGAAATTTCTTTTTAAGTGTTTTCTGGCATTGTTTAATTGCCTGCGGATGAGAAATTATTTTTTTAACATCTGCTAAATTGACGCTCTTTTGCGCTAACAAAAAATGCCTGATAGGATGATGAACAATTTGCACCATCCGACATTCACACTGAGCTAGGGCGTGCATACTCTCTAACACTGGTCCCCCGACTGAATTATAGATCGCCATTAGGCCGTAATCAATCTTACCCGATTTGAGCTGCTGAATCACGCGCGCCGAATCATACAAATATTTTACCTTGTATTCGCCAATACCAAATTCCTTAGCGTAAGTCCGCGCTACTTCTTCGTTAAAGCTTCCTTGGCCGCCTTGGATGCCTAGCACTGGTACGGCGTGTTGTTTTTTCTGCAGCTCACGGTCTATTTTCTTAAACGACCGCTCGATCCGCTGACGCACGCCTTCGCCGTAGGGATTTTTCGTTTGCAAGTCGTAAAATAGCTGCCAGCTATCATTGCAAGTTTGATCGATCATCTTTTGTAGTCGCTTGAAGCCAAGGGTATCAATTGGAGTCGGTTTGAGATTTAGCTCTCCTAGTACTCGACCAATGTAAAAAGCGATACTTTGTGACTCAGCTGCTAATTTGTCATGCTGGCGGGGCGTAATTTCGACTACTTTGAGTTGTTTCTTTTTAAAATAATCACGCCAAAATTTGTAGGTGGCTGGCTTCTGTCTTACTCGCGACAATACTATCCGCAAATCCGCCGCTCCCTCTTTAATACTATCGGGGCCAAACATCGGATGCGTACCAATAATTTGACAAGTGCGCGGCAGGTGCTTTTTCATCAGATCAACTGGATAGGTTTTAACAGAGCAAACATCAAGGACAGTCCCGCGGGGATTAAAATGCTGGGCGTTCTTGGCTAAGAAATCAGCAAAACTAGAGATCGGAATACATAAAAAGACAGTTTCCATCTTTAGTGCATCTTTAAGGGTCGTGAAGGACAGTCCTTTAATCCCCACCCCCGGCGCGACTTTTCGCTGATCGGCCACAAAAACATTAAAATCTGGTCGCAAAAATTCCGCCCAGACCTGACCGAAGCGCCCGTAGCCAATAATGGCGATGTCTTTTTTCTTAGGCATATGATTATGCTCTACAATTTCTCTTTTATTTCTCTCAACAAAATATCTTTAATATTTTTACTCAAATTCATCACAAACTTTTTATCTTCGATTAAACTCTCCAAATCCAATCTTATGCTTTTCGGATCAACCTTGGAAATAATCCGTAGGAGTTCTGATTTCATTTCATCTTGATTACTAAACTCCGGCAGACAAGTCAGATTCGGCTTTATTTCTTTTTGTAAATACCACATCAAATCAAAATAATCCCGACCTTTGACCTTGATAAAAGCCTGGCCTCTTTTATCTTTTTGTTCCCATTTTCGATAAAGGATGGCTCTAATTTTTGTCGCCAACAAGGTAGGAAGATCGAAGGTTCTAATCAAAATTGATTTATTTGCTTTAAATAAAGGGATAGTTTCAATTTTATATTTCTGACAAAAATTAAATTCTTTAAATACTTCAATTTTTAATAAAAGCAGATCAGACTCCGACGCGCCAGCTAAACCCAATTCTTTTAAAACCGGAAATTTCAAATAGATCCGGAATTTTTGTACCTTGGTGTTTAAATCTAGATCCGTTTTTTCCTCAAAATATTTGGCTAAATCTACGGCTAAATTATCGAGATTAATTTTATCCCCTAAATCAACCAGATCGATATCTTCCGAAAGGCGCGGCAAATTATAGCAATGCGACAAGCAAGATCCACCGTAAAAAATTAAATTATTATATTTAGGATGAGAATAGACAAAATCCAACACCAAAACTTGCAGATATTCTTTGATTATATTCCTTCTAATAACAACCGAAGCTTTATAGTGCTCCTTTATTAAATTTTTGCTAAACGTTTTCGCTTCTTCCATCTGAGCTAATTTAATCTTCTGGCTACTTACCAGCAAATAAATAAGTGTAAATTTCCGCCATTTTTCGAGAACCTTCTAATTTCACATATCCTTTTAATTCCAAAATATCTTGCTTGTTAAAATTTTCTAAATTCAACCTTAATTCATCTACTGCTTCTTTATTAATTAAGTTATTTTTTCTGAAATAGAGAAAATCAAACAGAGCTTTAACCTTACCCGCTCGGTAAATTAACAAATTGCCCTTTTTGGTCATTTCAAACTGGCAAAAAAGACTTTCTTTAATTTGATGATAAACAAAAAGTCCTAATTCATTGGCAAATCTGGCCGTTTTGTTTTTAGTAACCAAAGTAAAATGCTGAGTAAATTCAGTTAAGATATTATTCTGAGCTAGAACATACTCCAAGCTCAAATAGGCTGGAGGATACAGAATATGACCAACAAATTCCAGATAATCACTATATTCTCCTTTTTTCTCAGTTTCTTCAATGTAATCCCGCGAGACATAAACTCCTTGACGCAGCGGAACAATTTTTTTTCTCTTGGCTAATCGGGAAAGATATATCCGCAGATATTTCTTATCATCCTCTAGACTAACTAAGTCATTGATCGAGAAATAAGGCAAATCTTTTACCTTATTTAGAATATCCTTGGTGATAGAGATTGGCATACGTTTCTGATAGTATACACTTATTGTATATTATTAGAAACGTATTGTCAATAGATTAATACCTCTTACAAAACAGATTAAACTTCTTGATCCCCGCTCGCAAATCACTTTCTTTGTTGGCAAAGGAAATTCGCACATGGCCCTCTTGGCCAAAAGCCACACCAGGTACCGTGGCTACTTTTTCTTGCTCGAGTAACTGCTGGCAAAACTTAGATGAATCCTTTTCGATCTCAGAAATATCGATAAAAAAGTAGAAAGCGCCTTGCGGCTCGATATACTTGATCCGTTTATTCTGCTTAAGCAGTCCGGCTACCAAATCCCGTCGCTTCTGGAATATCTGCCGACCCTGCTCAACAAACTCATCGCCTCGCCGCAAAACATCCTCTGCTGCCACTTGCGCTACCCCGCAAACATTGCCCGTAGAATGACTTTGTAGCCGGTTGATCAGACCAATGATCTCCTTGTCCGCTGCCACATAGCCCACCCGAAAGCCAGTCATGGCATATGCTTTGGAAATGCCGTTGATGACAAGCACTCTTTTCTTGGCCGCTTTCATGAACTGGGCGATCGAATAAAATTTGGTGTTATCGTAGACAAGCTTTTCGTAAACATCGTCGGTAATAACATAAAGATCGTGCTGAATAAACATTTTGGCCAGCTCCTGCAGCCGCTGTCGCGAATAAACCATTCCGGTGGGATTGTTGGCAGAATTAATAATGACTGCTTTGGTTCGCGAACCGATTGCCTGCCGGGTACGCTGTATATCTGGTTCGAGATTTTTATCGGTACGCACAATTCGTGGTCGGCCACCCGCCAACTTAATCTGCTCAGTATAACTGACCCAAAATGGTGAATAGACAATTACCTCGTCACCTTCGTTTAAAATAGCACAAAAAGTGTTATACAAGGCTTGCTTGCAACCGTTAGTGACGGCAATATTGTCCACGTTGTAGCTGAGACCATTATCGCGTTTCAATTTGCGGGTGATTTCTTCACGCAAAACCGGATCGCCCAGGGATGCGCCATATTTAGTCTTGCCTTGATTAAAAGCTTTGACTAGACTTTGCCGCACAAAAGCAGGCGCCGCAAAATCAGGCTCACCACAAGAAAAATTGTAGACTTTGACGCCAGAGGCAATTAGCTTTTTGGCGGCGGTGTCTACTTCGATAGTCTGGGAAGCAGCGATTTTAGTGATGCGATTGTCTAGTTTTTTAGCCATGAGTTTACTATTAGTAATGATGTAATAGTAAAATACTTTAGCGATAAAATAAAGGTGTTAGGGATATTGGGAAGAAATAAAAAAACAGCTGCTGTAAGCCGACAAACTTTAATAAGATATTTTTATTTGACAACCGCCACCGCCTCTATCTCTACCTTTGCTCCCTTGGGCAGAGCCGTAACTCCTACCGTTGCCCGCGCTGGTGGATCTTGCGGGAAATAGCTGCCATAGACCTCATTTACCGCTGCAAAATCACCTAGATCAACTAGGTAAATAGTCGTTTTTACTACATCATTTAGACTAGAACCGGCCGCTTCCAGGACAGCCCGTAGATTTATCAACACTTGCTCGGTTTGTTCCCCAATTGATCCTTCCACCATACTCCCATTAGCCCGCAACGGTATTTGACCTGAACAATAAATTTGTTCACCTATTTTAATAGCTTGCGAGTAGGGGCCGATGGCTTGGGGAGCGGTGGTAGTAGAAATTATTTCTTTTGGCATAATTTTCATTTATACGGCAATATCCCGCTTATTGAACCATATCAACCCAATGCTAGTACACACCACCGCCACCCCAACGAAAACATAAATCGATAGCTCATTAATATGATTCTCGACCAAAGCGGCCTGGTAGTCATAATAGTGAAAAAAGGAAATATATTTAAGATTTTCTACTTTTTCCAATAGTGATGCCGCCAAATTAGCAATATACATCCCGACGATCGTCATCCCACCAACCATATATACTCGGCCTTTCTCAGAAAAAATCGCTGAAAACATCATCGCCATGCTAAACACTGCCCAACCAAAGAGTAATCCCAACATCGCCATTGTATTATAATTGGTTAGAACATAGTCAATATCGTGCAACTCGGCCAGCGGGATCAGTGAATAGACAGATACAAGGGTAAATATTAGCAAAATAATAATGCCAGCTAAGTAGCGCGCTAAGAATATTTCTACTCGCGAAACTGGACGCGAGAGCATGATCTCAGCTGTCCCCTTCTCTATCTCAGTGGCTAGGCCAAAAGTGGCTAGGGCGATCATAAAGAAAATCATCATGATTGGCCAAACTAGACTAAAATGCTCGATCGACAAGAAATTCTCGATCTTATCGAAAGTGATCTGTTCATCCATACCAAAAGCCTTCATGAAGCTCTCGGGATAATTTTTGATCAGTTCATTGAAGCTCTCCGCCTCCTCCTGAATAGTAGGAAACATCCCAATATACATCCAAATAATCAAAACAGCCGCCACACAATAAATGATGAGCGAAACTTTTTTGTCTTTAATTGTGCGGATTAGAATTGGTAGCATGGATTCTTATTAAAGCTGGTATGACTTGGTTGGTTATTGTTCGACTCACCTACCTCGGAAGGGGGGTTCGCTGAACAACAACCAACCAAGTCATTAATCATCAATAATACTCCTATTCATAAAACTCCAAAAATATATCCTCAAGTGACGCTTGATCGATTTCAAGATCTACTAACTTGTACTGACTAAGCTTCTTGACTACTTGGTCAATATCGCCCTTAACCTTGAGCATTAGGCTATTATTGAGCTGTCTGACGATTTTGAGACCGTTGCCTTGGAAATCAGCCGGGTCAAATTTGTCAGCAAAATGAGCGTGAACAGAATAGATTTTTTTCTGCTTGAGACTGATAATACTCTCAGTGGCGGCCATTTTACCTTCTTTTATTACTGCTACTCGCTCACAGACTTTCTCGACTTCCGCTAGGTTGTGCGAAGACATGAAGACGGTAACTTCCCGCTTAGAAGCCTCCTGTAGCAGTTCATAGACCTCGTTTTGTAATAGAGGATCTAAGGCATTAGTCGGCTCATCACAAATAAGAACCTTAGGATAAAACATGAAGGCCATAATTATCCCTAGCTTCTGCCGGTTACCAGAAGATAGTTCTTTGGTTTTGCGGCTAGGATCAAAATCAAAACGTTTAATTAGCTCAGTCGAGTGATCCTCTTTGTGGCCGTTGAGCTTACGTAGGAAGTTCAGATGCGCCTGACCCGTCCATTTGTCATAAAGACGGACATTGCCCGAGAGATAGCCGATGTCTTCTTTAACTTTGACTGTGTTTTTCTGGGCATCTTTACCGAGAATCTTGATTTCACCGGTCGTCGGACGAATAAAGTCCATCAGACAGCGAATAGTGGTCGTCTTGCCCGCGCCATTGGGTCCCAAAAACCCGAAAATCTCCCCCTTTTCCACGCTAAAGGAGATATCGTCAACGGCTTTGACCTGGCCGAAATGCTTTACAAGATTGTTTACTTCGATGATGGGCATGGGAGTATTATAGCATGGGGTTGGAGTGGAGGGGAAGAAAAAGGGGTGGATATTTTGCTCTATATTGATAATATGTAGATTCACTCAGCAAAGAATGTACCTTATCAAAGGAGAGAATTACTGTGCGAGATTGGAATCCAGTATATCGACAGCTCACTGATCGCAACCGAGGCTTTATCAACCCAGGAGAGCAAGAACGGCTCCGGCGCTACCACGTGGCTGTGCTCGGTCTCGGTCTGGGAGCGCAGATCGTCGAGCTGATGGTGCGCACCGGCTTTAACCGGATAACGGTTGCCGATGGCGGCTTGATCGAAGAAACTAACCTTAACCGGCAACCATGGACTTTACCTGACACCGGTCGGGAAAAGACACGAGTCTTGCATGACCGGGTTCGGACTATCAACCCCCATATCCGACTGGCTCACCATGATCGGATGCTCAAGCACGCTGATATCGCCGGCTTACTTGATGAAGTCCATATCGTCATCAACGCCGTTGGGATTGAGGAGTTGCCACTGACTGTGGAGATTCACCGCCAAGCACGAGCCCGCGGCATCCCGGTGATTGAACCCATCAACGCCGGCTGGTGCGGAGGGTTGTTTGTCTTCAGTCCCAATGGCCCCAGCTTCGAGGAGCTGATCGAGCTGCGAGACGACGATGATCTGGAGGCGCTGGCTGCAAATCCAGCTCAACTACTCCCCTACTGGAGCAATCTGGTACACCAGCACATGCCCGAGCACCTGCGCGAGCCGATGGTGGAGTATCTGTACCAAGTTGGCCAGGATGGCTACTGCGCACTGCCTCAGCTGGGAGCAGGTGTGTATATCACGGCTGGAGTGGTAGTGACCACGCTGGTTAGGATAGCGCTAGAGCGGCCGGTCAAGCTGGCACCAGAGTTTATCTTCCTGGATCCGATCGAAGCAGCCGAACCTTTGAGTGACGAGATTTAGGTCTTTGACCTGGTCTTAGAATATAACTCACCATAAGAGGGATGGTGGGTTTTTTATTTACGAAGCGAGTGAGAGAAAAGTAAAATTCTTTTATCTTTCCGAGCGAATGAGTTATCAAGGGGCGACGCCTCGCCCAGCATAGTAAAAATCAGCTCCAGGTCATTCATATGATCGCGCAGATTTTCTCGCTTCAATTTTTTGTGCTGCTTATACTCGGTGGGCGTCATGTCAAAAGTAGCTTTTGAAATCTCGGCCGTCAGTATTTCATATTCGCGATCTTGCTTTACCCCTCGTTTTTGCCATTCGTCAGTTAATGTCTCTCGTACTTCAATCCCACGCATTCGCTTTTCAATCCAAGCATCGGAGTAGCCTTTGGCTTTATATATAGCCCTCGTCCTTTTGGTAGCTAGTTCTGGATCCTCGATTTCCTGCACTCTTTCATAGCCTACTTTGGCCAACCAGCGCTTGAATGGTTCGGCCTTGGGCGATGGAATGGATTGAATGAGGCGAAATATTCCTTCTGTATTGGCACAATTAAGCCTTTGCTTACCACCTAAGGTTTCAATCGAAAGGGGGGTGACAAATTGTCCCCACCCTTTACTAAGCTCTTCATCTCTAACACGCATCTTTCTAATATAATCCTTAGCATTAGGCGTCTCTGTTAAAACCTCTACAACATCATTTACCACAAACCACCATTCATTGTTAAAAATAGTTCTCCGCACCTTTTTGCCTCGAAAAAGGGCGATTTTGGTGCTGGCTTTGCCTGCCGGAACCTCGGCAGAGCTAGATTTGTTTTTGGCACCCTCCTGGTTTTTTGCCATGTTTTCTGATTAATTAATTTGCCTGCTTCTTAAAGACATTATAGCAAAGTAATCACATTCTATCTTGTGTAAAAACTGTGCTTATCTCACTTTGAAGACCGGATGATTTAGGATAAACTTAGAGGAATAATATTGAATCACTTTTTACATGCCCCTCACCCCACTTGAAGCGATCATTATTGCCAACGCCATCGCTATTTTCGCCATCGGTTGGCTCGCTCTCCGTCACCACTGGCAGACACGACAGCAAACACGCAGTCACCAACAACGATCCCGGCAGAAATTATATCAAAATATCCTCTTCGCCCTCACCAGCTTCACCTGTGCCGCTTGGTTAATATCCGACTTCCTGGTTGATCAAAGTACAAATCTAACTAGCGCTCTCCTCTGGAGCAAGCTAACCTTCGTCACCTCGATCCTGATTTTGGATCTCTTTTTTTATTTTGTGATTTTATTCCCAGCCATTCCTACTTGGTGGTGTAATAAATATTTCCTGTTAATTTACGCCCTGCCCACCTTTTTACTAGTGATATCTCCTACTAATCTACTTGTCAAAAACGTCTACTTCATCACTGAACAAACCACCGCTGGCTGGCAGATCGGTTTCACCCCCGGCACCCTCTACAACCTATTCATCACCCACCAAATTATATTTCTAGTCGCCACTCTAGCCATCATAATCACTAAGTACCACCAATCCCATAATGCCCAACGCCTCCAGTTAAAATACCTCGCGCTGGGATTTGCCACCACCACTGCCGCTTCAATTATTTTCGGCGCCATCCTGCCAGAAATTTTCGACCTTCCTGCTTGGGCCAAACTCGCTCCCGCCTCCGTAATATTTATCGTAACAGCTACAGCCATCGCTTTAACCAAGCACTATTTGCTCAACATTAAAATAGTAGCAGCCGAAATCCTGGCCTTTTTTATCGGTTTAACTCTGCTGGCAAACATCTTACTAGCCACCAATAAAGAAGAATTAATTTTACGCTCGTTGTCATTCTCAATAGCCGTAGGTATAAGCATCTGGCTAGTGCGCAGTGTCCGGCAGGAAGTTGCCCGCCGGCAACAAATAGAGCAACTAGCGCAAAAGCTAGAAAAAGCCAACCGTAAACTCGCGACCTTGAACGAAAGAAAAAGCGTTTTCGTCTCGATGGTCGCTCACGAACTACGCACTCCTTTGACTAGTTTGCAGGGATATTTGACGCTTTTACAGTCGGAAAAATATGGCAACGTTACATCCCAGCAAAAAGCTATTTTCCAGAAATGTGGACGCAATTTCCGCGAACTTGACCGATTTATCGATTCCCTACTCGACTTGGCCCATATCGAAGCTGGTCAAATAAAATGTATCAAAAAATTATTTGATTTAAACGAATTGATCACCAAAGTGGCAACGGAAATGAAAGCCTCAGCTCGCACTAAGAATTTGCGGCTGGTCATAAATCAATCAAACTCGCTTTTTCTTAGGGCAGACCGCGAAAAAATCAAACACGTTTTAATTAACTTGATCGACAACGCTATTAAATATACAGATAAAGGGAAAATTACAGTTTCTGTTCGGCAACGGGAAAACCACGTAATCATTGAAGTAAAAGACACTGGCAGCGGACTAAGTCCGTCAGAATGTAAACAGATTTTTAGCAAATTTACCCGCACTAATGGTAGCTGGCAGATCAACCAACAGGGCTTGGGTCTCGGTCTTTATATCGCTAAAATGTTTATCGATGCTCATGAGGGTCGCATCTGGGTGAAGAGCGCGGGCCTCAATTGTGGTGCCACTTTTGGCTTTAACCTACCTTGCAAATAATTCTCCAACCGACTAATGGACAAGTTTACCCTTAAATAAAAAACCTCACAACTACTTAGTAATGAGGCATGTGCTTTAGTCTAATTGGGTTTTCTCCGGTCCGGCAACGGTTCATCTGCCAGAACAAACATGCAGAGTCTATCCCTCTCTCCCGCAAAACCATTGCAGATCACCTTGGGAGCCGGGGGACCGTTTGTCCCCTGATAGACAGCCAGGCCAGCACGCTCAGCTATGGCCTTGAAAACAAGCGCCCTGATCGCTTCGACTGCTCCCCGATTAGAGTACATCGGGGTGTAATCGTAGAAACGTCCGGCAGCAGCGAGATCATTGAGAGCATCAACGATCTCTTGCGGATATAGCAAACGTCCCAGAGGCTCACAATAACGCAAGAAAAGAACCGGATACAGACCAGTGAAGGTTCTAACGAGATCCTCAACCCCTAACTCGCTGTCCTGCCTGTGGCCACTTGATAAAGCTAAAACTTCATCAATCTCCTCTTCATTCATTCCGATGATAAAAACTTGGTAGCCAATCATCGGAACTTCAAAAAGTATTTTTAGCAGCTTCAAAAAAGGTTTTTGTGCCATTGTCTGTCCCTCTCGTTTGGTAAGGTGCAGTTTTTTGTACTTCAAGAGATTATGGCAGTTTTTGGGCAGAGGTCAAGACTACATCGCCCATCAAAAAAGAGGCCTTTACAGCCCCTTTTCTTAATCTCGCTTATTTATCCTTCTGCCGCTCCGGCCGCAACTTCCTTACTTCTTCTCCCGCACTCCATATCTCTGATTCGCGCATCTCGCGCAGTTCTTCTTCTAGCTTCTCCCGATAATCCGGATCGCTATTAGCTTCAAGAGTGATGCGTGTTTCTTCACCATTCTTAACATTTTCGTATAGCTTTTTAAAGACTGGCTCCGTCGCCTCGCGAAACTTACCTTTCCAATCCAACGCTCCTCGCTGAGCCGTCGTCGAGCAATTAGCATACATCCAATCCATTCCCTTCTCGCCGATTAAGGGATATAGGCTCTGCGTCGCTTCCTCGACTGTCTCATTGAAGGCTTCCGATGGACTATGACCATTTTCCCGCAAGACATTGTATTGGGCTTCCATGATGCCAGCGATAGCGCCCATCAACACCCCTCGCTCACCCGTCAAGTCACTCCAGACTTCGTTCTCAAAAGTTGTGGGAAATAGAAAACCAGAACCAACCGCCATTCCCAGCGCCTTCACTCGATCCTCTGCCTTACCCGTAGCATCCTGATGGATAGCATAGCTAGAATTTACCCCTTTGCCAGCTAAAAACAATTCGCGTAGCTTGGCACCAGGTCCCTTGGGCGCAACTAAGATCACATCCACATCTTTCGGTGGCACCACACCCGTCTGTTCTTTGAAGGTGATCGAGAAGCCATGCGAAAAATATAAGGCTTTACCTTTGGTCAGATACGGCTTGATCTTTGTCCACAATCCTTTTTGCCCCGCGTCCGATAGCAAATATTCAATAATTGTTCCCTTCTGGGCTGCTTCCTCAAGCGGAAATAGTGTCTCATCGGGCACCCAGCCATCAGCGATTGCCTTATCCCAGGACTTAGAGCCTTCCCGCTGACCAACGATCACCTTAATACCATTGTCCTTTAAGTTCATAGCCTGTCCCGGTCCCTGCACACCATAACCGAGAATAACTACAGTCTCGTCTCTTAACACTTCCTGCGCCTTGCTAAGCGGAAATTCTTCTCGGGTGACGACTTCCTCTTCGGTGCCGCCAAAATTGATTTTTGTCATTTATTTATAATTTTAAATTTTAAGCGCTATTAACCCACTCTTTACCATTTTTACCACATCCTTTTTCATATCCACTTCGGCGATCACATGATCAATCTCTCGCCCCTCACCCACTACTTCCAACACCGGATGGCGATCCACAGTATTAATCATGCGCACATTGACGTCGTGGCGTGACATTTTGAGTAACCGATTGGCCACTTGGTTATTTTTTACAATCAGCAACAACAATTCTTTGTCAATTACGTCTTTGGGCTGAACTGCTTCGATAGAAATAACTTCCACCAATTTATTGATTTGATTTACAATCTGCTGAATCTTTATTCCTTCCTCCGCAAAAACAATCGTCATATGGGAAACGCCCGGCTGATGTGAAGTGCTGACCGTCAGACTATCGATATTGTACCGTCGTCGTCGACAAAGCGAGGCAATCTTGCTTAAAACGCCCGGCTTGTTCTCTACCCAGAGGAGTACAATATGTTTCTTTTTTTCTTTGGTGATTTTTGCCATCTATTTATTCCGCTTAATAATCGTCTGCCTTAAAGTATTACCCGTCGGTACCATCGGCAACACATTGTCTTCCGGGCCAGTCATAAATTCCAATAAAATCGGTTTTTTACTCTCCGCCGCTTTCCTAATCATCTTCTTGGCCTGAGTGGTGGTAGTCACCCGATATGCTTCGATATTATAGGCCTTGGCAATCGCTACAAAGTCGGGATTAGCTAGCTTGGTCGCTACATAATTCTTGTCATAGAAAAGCTCCTGCCATTGTCGCACCATGCCCAGATACCCATTATTAAAAAGCATGATCTTAATTGGTAACTTATGCTCCATGATCGTCCCTAGCTCCTGGATGTTCATTTGGATGCCACCGTCACCTACTAGCGACCAGACATCAGCCTTGGGTTTGGCAATCTTGGCGCCGATCGCGGCCGGCAAGCTATAGCCCATCGCCCCTAATCCACCCGAGCTAAGAAGCTGCTCTGGCTTAGAATAGGAAAAATGCTGCGCCGCCCACATCTGGTTTTGCCCTACATCCGTAACAATTGTTGCCTTACCTTCGGTCTGCTTGTCAATTTCGCAGACAATGTCAGCCGTCATCAGGTGTTTACTTTCTTGCATTCGGCCTTCGTGTTTTATTTTACTCAAACGAGTTTTGTTGTGCCAGCCTTTGATTTTCTTCACCCATTCGCGGTGCGATTTCTTCGCCACCTTTTTATTAAGCTGAGCAATAACTTGCCGACAATCTCCCAAGAGCGGCACATCAACAATGGTATTTTTCCCAATCTCGGCCGGATCGATATCGATATGGATCACATTGGCCTCCCGGGCAAATTCATCAATTTTACCAGTAATACGATCATCAAAACGCATCCCGATACCGATAATAAGATCGGCATTGTGCACGGCGTAATTGGCATAAGCCATCCCGTGCATTCCCAGCATGCCAAAATGCAGCGGGTGCTTATCGGAAATTGCGCCCATGCCGAGCAAAGTTGTTATAACGGGAATTTCCGCTTTTTCAATTAGCTTTTTTACCTCCGCCGTCGCTCGAGAAATTGTTACTCCGTGGCCAACCAAAGCCACCGGTCGAGCAGATTTATTGATCAACTTGATCGCTTCTTGAATTTGTTTTGGCTCAGCCGTGGTTGGCACTTTATAGCCAGGCAAATTAATATTTTTTGGATAAGTGAATTTGACTACCTCAGCCTTGAGAACATCAACTGGTAGATCAATATGAACCGGACCCGGTCGTCCAGTAGAGGCTAAATAAAATGCTTCTTTAACAATCCGTGGTAAATCTTTAACATCATCAACAAAGTAATTTTGCTTAGTAATCGGCTGAGTAATACCAGTGATATCTACTTCTTGAAAAGCATCTGTTCCGGCGACAGCGGTAGCGACCTGGCAGGTGATAATCACCATACCAATCGAATCCATGTGCGCGTTGGCAATGCCAGTGATAAGATTGGTCGCTCCCGGGCCGGAGGTGGTCAAGCACACGCCTGGCCGGCCAGTCACGCGGTAATATCCATCAGCGGCGAGGGCTGCTCCCTGTTCGTGGCGCGGCAAAATATGGCGGATCTGCGGATAGTTGGACAACTTATCATGCAAGGGGATAGTGACGCCGCCCGGATAACCGAAAATGACGTCCACTTTCTCTTTGAGTAATGATTTTATTAAGATGTCAGCGCCGATCATAAATTTAAGACTTAATGTTTCTATCCTACTTGCTGGCGAAAAAATAGCAATGGCTTGGGAAAAACTCCCGGATCTATCTCGCGAATCATTTCAATACCCTTTGCCTCAACGATCACAATTTCGGTCAGAATAGCCATCTCACCTCTTACTAGATGTCCCATGCAAACCAAGTTATGACTGTCGCCTCCAGCAGCAATATGAAGATGATTTTCATACTCTCCTTTTTGATTGAGGGCAATCGTTCCCTGTCCCATAAATTCCATCACATGGTCATATCTTTTAACAACTGGCTCGACTTCCTCGCCTTCTTTGTCCGGATCAGGGTTAATAACTTCTGCCCACTTCAAACCACCAAAGACGGAAGGGATATAGCCCGCTTTGATTTTGTGTTGCTGGCAAAATTCGGTGATTGCTGTGTGAAGATCTTTGCCAGGCAAAAAGCGAGCGATGAAATGCCGGCCGGGTTGGAATTCGATGGCGCGTTTTAGGTTTTGGTTGTCTGTCATTATTGTGAATATTCTTGCCTAAATTTATCGAGAAACGGCGTCATTTTTCGTTGCGGCGTTCGCCTAGTCTTGAGGCGCTTTTTCAGCTCCGCCTGACTAACTTTGACATTTAATTTTCGCTTCGGGATATCTATTTCAATGATATCACCGTTTTTGACTGCTCCAATTAGCCCGCCATTGTAAGCTTCTGGCTCGATATGCCCGACGCATGCTCCACGCGTGCCACCAGAAAAACGGCCGTCGGTGAGCAGTGCCACTCGTAGCTCCGCTCCGGAAATCACTGAAGTCGGTGTCAGCATCTCCGGCAAACCTGGTGCGCCCGCTGAGCCCATAAAGCTTAACACAACCACGTCGCCATCCTTTATTTTTTTGTCCTCGACTGCTTGCATTACTGCCTCTTCGCTAGTAAAAACTTTGGCCGGTCCAGTAAATTGCATCATATCTGGCGCCACCGCTGTTTGCTTGATCACTGAGCTGTCAGCAATATTCCCTTTAAGTACCGCAATTCCGCCCTCTTTGCCAAACGGCCGATTAATCGGTCGAATCACTTCATCATCTTTCACTTTTCCCGCTGCAGCAATCTCCTTGATATCCTTGTAATTAACTGTCGGCGAGCTCTTGAGATACTTCTTGAGACGATTGAGTACTGCTGGTATACCGCCAGCATTATCTAGGTCTTCAATCACATGCTCACCGGCTGGGCGAATATGGCAAATATTTGGCGTTTGGCGAGCTATCTGGTCGAAGGTGATCAATGGAAGATCAATTCCGGCTTCTTTGGCTATAGCTGGAAGGTGCAGAGCCGTGTTAGTCGAACCGCCAATAGCCATATCGACTCGTACCGCATTTTCAAAAGCGTTCTTGGTCATAATTTGTCGGGGTCGAATATCTTTCTTTACTAGCTGAACAATTCTTTTGCCCGACTCGTAAGCTTGCTTTTTCTTTTTGGGATCAAGGGCAAGAGTAGTCGCGCAACCAGTTAGCGACATACCCAACACCTCAGTCATACACGCCATTGAGTTGGCCGTAAAAAGACCCGCGCAAGATCCAGCTCCCGGACAAGCGGCACATTCTATTTTGTGCGCCTCTTTCTCGGTCATTTTGCCCGCTTTAACCTTGCCAACAGCTTCAAAAGCTCCAGAGACCAAATCAATCCCTTGGCCATCTAGCTTACCTTCTTTCATCGCCCCACCCGTCAGCATTATTGCTGGTAAATCCAGTCGGCCGGCTGCCATCAGCATACCTGGAGTGATCTTGTCGCAATTGGTCACACCAACCCAGCCGTCAAAGGAATGTGAGAGCATCATGATCTCGATATTATCAGCAATATGATCGCGCGAAGGCAGTGACAGTCGCATCTCGACAAACATCGCAATGCCATCACAGACACCTGGCACACCCCACTCAAAAGGCACGCCACCGGCATCACGAATACCTTTTTTCACCCACTTGGTCAGCTCATTGAGATGAATGTGACCGGGGACTACGTCATTAAATGAATTAGCCACGCCAATAAAGGGCTTTTTAAAATCAGCATCATTAAGACCATCTGCCCGCAACAACGAACGATGCGGCATCGTCGCTACATCTTTTTTTAATTTGTCGGAGGGGAGAGTCATATAGATATATTATTTAACAAACGTTAGCCACTTGAAATATCTCTCATTTTCCGCGTTAACTATCTTTACAAATTCTTCTTTGAGATGTTTTGTTACCGGACCTATCTCATTCTTAATCGGTTTGTCATCAATTGATTTGATCGGTGTCACCTCAGCGGCAGTGCCAGTAAAAAAGCATTCATCAGCTTCGTAGGCCTCTTCCAACTTAATCGCCCGTTCCTCTACTTTGTAACCCAAATCTCGTGCCAGCTCAATCACTGACTCGCGCGTAATACCGGCTAATATCGTTCCTAGAGGCGGCGTGATTATCTTATTCCCTTGAACAATGAAAAAATTCTCACCTGGTCCCTCAGCTATATTGCCCTCGTAGTCCAGCAAAAGTGCTTCACCATAACCTTTGCTTGTTGCCTGAAGTCCGGCCAACATTGAATTTACATAATGGCCAGTGATCTTGGCATCCGTCACTGAAGATTTGGGATGAATTCTAATCAGGTCTGAAGTTTTTACTTTGATCGAATCACCAGGCAAATATGCTCCCCAAGGCCAGACAGCAATCGACGTCTCCACCGGACACCCTCCCGGACCGACACGCAACTCACCATAACCATAATAAATTATTGGACGCACGTAACAAGCTTTGACCTTATTAATCTTAATTGTCTCTAAAATCGCCTCTCTTAGTTGATCCTTATTATATGGCACTTTCATCTGCAAACTTTCCGCGCTATAAAGTAGTCGATCGATATGACGATCGAGCTGAAACATAGCCGAGCCTTTCTTAGTGTCATACATTCTAATTCCTTCAAAAGCAGCTGATCCATAATGAAGGGAATGAGTAAGAATATGGACATTGGCTTTGTCCCAATCAACTAATTCACCATTCATCCAAATTTTTTGTGTTTTTTCCATAATTGTTTATATATTACCACAAATTCTATTTCCCATCTCCTTTGTCCCAACTTTCTCAAATCCTTCTTCCCAAATATCGCCTGTTCTAATTTTTTGTTCAAGTGTCTGGACAACCGCTTCCTCAATTGCCGTGGATTCATCTGCTAATTCAAATGAATGTTTGAACATCATCGCCGCTGAAAGTATCTGAGCAATTGGATTAGCAATTCCCTGGCCAGCGATATCAGGCGCCGATCCCCCACTCGGTTCGTACATTCCAAAACCTTCTTCATTCAAAGACGCTGACGGCAACAATCCTAGTGATCCAGCAAAAGTAGATGATAGATCAGATAAAATATCACCAAACATATTGCCCGTCACAATTACATCAAAATGTTTAGGATTTTTGACGAGTTGCATGGCGGCGTTATCGACGTACATATGCTCTAATTCTACCGCAGGGTAATCTTTTGCTACCCGCTCAACTACTTTTCGCCATAAAATAGAGCAGTCTAGGACATTAGCTTTATCGACTGAGGTCAGCTTCTTGCCTCGCTTCATCGCTGCCTCAAAGGCTACACGCGCAATTCGCTCAACTTCCGATTCGCTGTAAGTCATGATATCAGTCGCTTTGTCACCTTCCGTTTTATGTCCACCGAAGTAGATTCCCCCTGTTAGCTCCCGGACAATCAAAACATCAAAGCCCTCACCTACCGTTTCAGCCTTTAAAATCGAAATGTTTTTCAACGGTTTAAACACGATCGACGGACGCAAATTAGCAAACAAATCAAAATGTTTACGCATTCCCAACAACGCATTTTTCTCACAGTCTTTCCATCGGGGATCACCCTGGTGCTCTACCGGACCGCCAATTGAGCCAAATAGAATTGCATCACAATCAGCGGCAGCCTTAAGCGTTTCCTTGGGTAAATGATTCTGATACTTATCCCAAGCTGCTCCGCCCGCTAAAGCCTTAACATAATCAAATTTGTGACCAAACTTTTCCGCCACTTTATCAAGCACTTTGACTGCTTCGGCCATTACCTCTGGTCCGATACCGTCGCCAGATATTACACAAATCTTTTTTTGCATAGTTTTAATTAGCTTAGATAACAGATAGCAGATATCTAAATCGTCTCCAGTAAATTTCCCTTCTCCATGATTTTTTTTACAAAATCGGGAATCGGGCTAAATTTATACACTTTGTCATCCTTTCTAATCTCGCCACCCTCTAAATCAATCTCAATTTCATCGCCAGTTTTTAATCCCTCGTCTAACTCCTTACATTCTATCGCCAAAAAACCATTATTAATCGCATTACGGTAAAATATGCGGGCAAAGGACTTGGCAATTACCGCTTTGACACCTGCTCCCCGCAGTGCCCAGACGGCGTGCTCACGGGAAGAACCACAGCCAAAGTCTCCACCAGCCACAACGACATCACCCACTTGCACTCGCCCGACAAATTCTTTATCAATATCCTCCATGGCATGCTTAGCTAACTCAGCTTCTTTGTCAGTATTCAAATACCGCGCCGGGATGATCTCGTCAGTATTTATATTATCTCGCTGGTAAACGTGGATTTTGGCTTTCATGGCTTTTATTTGTTAACTATGATGTTAAACATCTTCAAGGTGGCTTTAATAGACGATGTCACCTGATCTGTATCCAAGCCTTTGGTAGTAAATTCGCGCGCCTGCTCCCGCCAGGTGATTACTGTCTCCACCAATGACTCTGAACTGCCCCCGGGTGGAATCCGAACCTGATAATCAACTAGTTCCGGCAATTCGATCGCCAGTTTTTTGAATGTTTTACCAGCTGCTTTGAGAAACGCATCATACTGCCCACCCCCCTTACTTTGACTGCAATATTTTTTGCCCGCAATCGCCAAACATACTTTCACCCGCGGACTAGCTTGATACTTATGATTAATTTCTAAATCCAATAGTCCAACAGTCTTTTTCTTTTTCATCTCTAGAACATCAGTGATAATAAAGGGTAGATCTTCTAATGTCACCTCTTCTTTCTTATCACCCAACTCTACTACTCTATTTACAACCGCTTTTAACTCTTGTTTATTCAAACTGATACCTAATTGATCCAGATTCTTGATAATATTAGCTTTACCCGACATCTTACCAAGTCCGTATCGCCGCTCGCGACTAAAACGTTCCGGCAACAAATCGTTGCAATATAAGTTACCCTTACTATCACCATCGGCATGTACCCCGCAACACTGCGTAAAGACATTTTTTCCTACCACCGGCTTATTGTCAGGAATACTTGTCCCAGTGAATACTTCTACTAGCCGACTAATCTGAGCCAACTTTTTCTCGTTAATATTTAACTGGCACCTGGCTTGATCTTTTAGACTAACGACCAGACTCGCCAGACTAACATTGCCCGCCCTTTCTCCGAGACCATTAACAGCTACATGGACACCCTTTGCCCCCGCTCCCACTGCACTAAGAGAATTGGCTACTCCTAACTCATAATCATTGTGGCCATGAAAATCAAATTTAAGCTTAGGATAACGCTGGATAATTTGCTGGCAATAATCAAAAGTGGTGGTGGGATTCAATACCCCCAAGGTGTCAGCCAGCATGAAATGAGCTACTCCTTGCTCGACTAGTCCATCAAGTAAGGAAAAAACATATTGGGGCGAACTTTTCATACCGTTAGACCAGTCCTCGAGATAAAGATTAACTTTCATACCTTTCGCTCGAGCCAGCTTGATATTATCCTTGATGTTCGCTAAATGTTCCTGGGGATTTTTCCGTAATTGCTGTTTGACATGTTTTAATGATCCCTTAGCGAGAAAATTAACCACCTGACCACCAGCCTGCTCAATCCAATCGACTGATTTACCTTCATCGATGAAGCCAAGAATTTCTATTTTATCCAGCAGTTTCTTGGATTTGGCCCACTGAGTAATTTGACAGACAGCCGCTTGCTCACCAGCCGAAACCCGCGCGGAAGCAACCTCAACCCGATCGACTTTCAATTCGCTCAGTAAAAACTGAGCCACATTCAACTTCTCGTTTTCAGAAAACGCTATCCCGGGAGTTTGCTCCCCGTCACGTAAGGTTACATCAACTATTTTGACTGTCATAATTAGATATATTTACGGGGGTCAGTAATTTTACCCGAGAGCGCCGAAGCAGCTACTGTCACGGGTGACGCTAGATAGACTTCACTCTCCGGATGCCCCATACGCCCGACAAAGTTACGATTGGTAGTAGAAATACATTTTTCTCCCTTAGCTAACACACCCATGTGGCCACCCAAACACGGTCCGCAAGTGGGAGTCGACACCACACAACCTGCCTCGATAAATAGCTCAATTAATCCCTCCTTAAGACACCGCTTATAAATATCGGTGGTGGCTGGGATCACGATCGTCCGGCACTGTACTTTTTTGCCTTTTAAAACACCCGCCGACGCCTGGAGATCAGAAAAACGTCCGTTAGTGCAGGAACCAATGAAAGCTTGATCTAGTTTAATCCCGTCTTTTTCCGCCTCCGATATAGATTTACCATTTGACGGTAAGTGTGGGTAAGCGACTAACGGCTCC
The DNA here is from genome assembly GCA_018818965.1 of Patescibacteria group bacterium. Taxonomy (GTDB): domain Bacteria; phylum Patescibacteriota; class JABMPQ01; order JABMPQ01; family JABMPQ01; genus JABMPQ01. The sequence goes on from JAHJQX010000015.1 coordinate 41,311, forward strand.
AGATCGGAAACGTCCATGTCATAAACCTGCTCATACTGACAATCTTTGTCCGATTTATAATCTTCTGTCTCAATAATGCCATTTTTACCACCCGCCTCGATCGCCATATTGCAGATCGTCATTTTTTCCTCGTCTGACATCCGATCAATCACCTCGCCCCCAAATTCCATCGCTTTGTATTGCGCCCCATCCACGCCAATTTCTTTAATGATATACAAAATCACATCCTTGGCCGTCACGCCTGGCTGCAACCTACCCGTGATATTAAACCGCAGCGTCTCCGGCACCTTGAACCACAGCTTGCCAGTCGCCAATACATAAGCACAATCAGTTGAGCCGATCCCCGTTGAGAAAGCTCCCAACGCCCCATAAGTACAAGTATGCGAATCAGCGCCCACAATCACCAGGCCGGGTTTGACATGGCCTTGTTCCGGTAAAATGGCGTGGCAAACGCCATGGCAACCCAACTTATAATGATGTTTTATCCCCTGTTCCACCGCCCAATCATTTAGCTCCTTGGCTAGCTGGGCGCTCTCAATATCTTTATTGGGCACAAAGTGATCAGGAGTCACCACAATTTTATTCGAATCCCAGACCTTACTAATCCCCCGCTCAGCCAACATTTTAAGCGCCGGAGGGGTGGTCACCTCGTGGCACATCATCAAATCTATTTCCCGCTCAACGAGCTCGCCGACCGCGCCGCCGAGTATTTTTTCGGTTATTGTTTTGGCCATTGTTCTCACTTATTAAGCTATTATTTAAAGCATTCAGATACGACTTGGCCGAAGCCTGAATAATATCATCAGAAGCGCCATAGCCGGCATATACTTGCCCACCTCGCTCGATCTTGACTAGCACTTCCGCGAGAGCATCCTTGCCCGATGTTATCGCTTTCATGGAAAATTCCAGCAACTTATTATTCTTGGCCGTTATTTTGTCAATCGCGTGGTAGACGGCATCGATCGGCCCGTTGGCAATTACCGCCGCTTCTTTGATTTTACCTTTATCATCACGTAGGCTGACAGTCGCTGTTGGTCTTATTTTATTGCCAGTCGTAACTTGTAATAGCTCAAGATTATATTTCTGCCCAGCTATTTGTAATTGATCAGAAACTAATGCTAATAAATCCTGATCGTAAATATTTTTATTCTTGTCAGCTAATTCTTTAAATCGTCGGAAAACCTCAGCAAATTGATCTTGATTGAGAGTAATACCCATCGCCTTAAGCCTGTTCGCCAGCCCGTGTTTGCCAGAATGTTTACCAAGCACCAATTCATTTGAATCCAGGCCAATATCTTTAGCGTCCATGATCTCATAAGTCTCGCGCTTGCAAAGCACTCCGTGCTGATGAATACCGGCCTCATGGGCAAAAGCATTGGCACCGACAATCGCCTTGTTGGGTTGCACGGGAATGCCAGTGAGATTGGAAACTAGCTTGGAGACTTTGGCGATCTCTTTAGTTCTGATGCCGGTATCAGCTTGAAAATAATCGTGACGTGTTTTGAGATTCAATACTATCTCTTCCA
>JAHJQX010000016.1 GCA_018818965.1 Patescibacteria group bacterium
AAATACTTGGCATTATTATACTAACAATTGCCTTTGTCAACAATGTTATAACAATTCAGGGGTCTAACTGAATTCAAGCACAAACCCAGCTAATCCCGACGTACTTTAATCCTTGACTTAAAAAGTATTATATGCTATTATATAGTAAATACTATTTAATACGATGAATCAAACTTCTCGGATTGAAGGAAATTTGGCTCAGCAAGCGCCAGAAATGTGTGATGATTCTCTGGAAAATGAGCTTCCTCCGGAACTAGAGGTTATGCTCAAAGACGCTGTTCAGTTAGCAGCAGAGTTGGATTTGGCTGATGATCCAGAAGAGGTAGAAGCTAAGATCAAAAGCTTTGCCGCTAGACATAAAATAGATGTAGCAGAAGCCACTAGTGTCCTAGAAATAATGATGGGCGATGAAGAGGAAGAAGCGAGGGAAAAAAGAAATCCTCAACAAGAATTAGAAAAATCATTACAGATATCAGATCTAATCGGCCAGTTGCAAAGCTGCCTGTCAGCCGAAGCAATGAATGACAAGCTGAAAGCATTTAACAAAGAAACTGGAGGGAAGTTTGATATCTCAGCTATTGTTGATATCATCGAAAACAACAAAGATACCGAAGGCGAATATAATGTTGGTAATATTTTAAGACAACTAACTGAGTTACAAGAAGGTCTAACGGAAACAATTCATGAACTAGAGAAAAAAACCCGAGCGGAAGAGGATGCTGATCCAGGTAGTGATTATGACATGGATACTGGAAAGAAGAAGAAAAAGAAACTTCCAGCTATTAAAAAGGCGGGGAGGAAAGAAGTAACTGTCTCGACTCCCGAGTCAAGAAAAAGAGAAAGAGAACAAGAGTTTATTGCAAAATTCGCTAGTTTGTTTCGTCAATTACAGGCAGAAAATATCAGCGATTTATTTTCTTTCGAAAGAAGGTTACAGGGGATGAGAATTGACACCCATATTGGAACAAGAGATTCTGGTTGGACACACTCTGAGACATTACACTTCTTTGTTACTCAATACGGCGACCCCAGCAGTGGCACCAGGGAACGTGTTAAAGATCTTTTCGAGCTTTTTCAGGATAAAAAAAATGAGTTGGATCCTTTTATGTTTGCTCGTCACGTTCTGATGTATCATGGCGATGGATCATATAGCAATGGTTTTATCAAGGAAGACCCATCTGGCGTTGAAGGAACGCAGGTGTATATAAAGTAAAATATTCAAATTTTTCTAACAAAAAGGCAGGAAGTAATCCTGCCTTTTAAAATACCTCCAGACAACAGTATCGGAATCCATAGGCTGCAAAGTGTTTTATTGGTGAATCAATTCCCTCGCTGGTTTATATATCTTTGTTCATCGCACCTAGTTGGGCAAAATCCTTTTCTCTATTGATGTTTTTTCTTTTGAGTTTTTCCGTCACCACTGCATCTTTGACTATAATGGCATCCTTGCCAATAGAAACAATTTTGTCAGCGGTGATAATGAGTTCCCCTTTAAATAAATCTTTAATTAAACCCGTAGAAATAAACAACCTGGATATTTTGTTTGATTCCTCATCGACCTCGTAATCCTTAACCTCACCCAATAACTCTCCAGAATAGGTTATGGCTTCATTGTCAATAATTTTGGCACCTTGGTCTACAATTTGTTTTAAATCTTCATTGTCTCTGAAGGGGACAACCATCTTCTCATTCTGCACCATCACCACGTCATCACCAAAATCACTGACATCATCAATTAAGATAATTTTTTTCGCTACTAAAATACCTTCTGGTTGGATTAATAGGGCTAAACATTGCCCACCATCACTATTAATAACCAAGTCGGCTATTTTACCTAAATTTTCCCCCGAGCTAATTGATACTACTGCTAATTTAGTGACTTGTGAGTGTTTCATAAAATTAAAGTTACTTTGTTTTATTCTAACAAAACAATGTCAATTGACAAAGAGTGAATAGTTTGCCAATGTTAGGCATCGAACCTTTGACCATTCAAATGACCATTCAAAAGGAGAGAGACATGCGACCCACCAAGGCAAGTGAGGTGTGGTCTGCATGGCAGCGGACCACTAAAGAATTCAAGGGGTTACTAGCCGCACTAGTGAGGCTAGTAATACCAGAAGCACCACCAAAACATTCTCGCCCGAAGTGGTGGCCACAAAACGAGCGAGAATTTAAGAGGCTTGTTTGGGGAGTAATTAAGCTGATTGAATTAAAATCGACCACGTCGCCCCATGAGATACGTAAAGTTCCAGATAATCTCAAGTGGTTGCCCCCCGAAATGTTAGAGCTTAACAATAGAAGGTTGGGGGAGTACTTAATGGAGGTGCTAATTCCTTACGCCAATAGGGAATACCGGGTGGCCCATCCTCGACACAATCATCCTTTGAATTGCCAATCAAGAGGAACGGCAATCTCGAAAAGTGATGGTCCACACCGAACCTATTTCTATCCTCGCAAGATGGGTTTGAAAGAATGGGGGGAGTGGCTGGAAGAAGGTTCTTAAATAAGAGCCTTATTTTTTTACAATTGGCATGACAATATAAATATAGTCCTGTTTGTCAGCGCCAACTGACTGCAATGCTCCTACACGTTCATCAGCCGTGATCATTAAATTAACTTGATTCGCCTCAATGTTTAACAAGCTATCAAGGAGATATTGGGGATTAAAGGAAATTTCTCGATCATCACCTTTAACCTCACTAGCTACTTGAGATACATTTTTACCCACTTCGCCTGCTTCAGCGACTATTTCAATTTCATTATTCTTATTTCTAGTATTAATGATTACTTCAGCTGAGTCTTTTTTAGAGAAAAAGCTAGCGGTACGTAAAGCAGAAATTAATTCACTGGTGTCAATTACTGCGGTAGTAGTAAATTTATTAGGGATGATGCTTTTATAATCAGGATATTGACCTTCTACTAGCCGTGAAATCAATTCAACGTCATCAAAAGCGAACCTGATTTGATTATCCGAAGAAGAAAAGGTAATCTTATCGACCTCTTCACCCACTATCCGATTAAGTTCTTGCATAGCGCTGGCTGGTACAATTAATTCTATCTCGCCTTTGTTTTTTATTTGCGATTGGATCGATTTCTCCGCTAAACGATAGCTATCAGTGGCCGCTAGAATTAATTCTGATCCAGAAGATTTAAGGTAAACTCCAGAAATTTCCGGTCGAGATTCCTCTGAAGCGGTGGCAAAAATTATTTGGTTGAGGGCTTGTTTTAAATCTTTTCCTTTGACTTGGCAAAAAGGTTGAGAATTTATTTTAGGAATTAGGGGGAACTCTGAGGGATCAATACCCTTTATCTCTGCTTTCGAATTAACAGCAGATATTTTCAGGGTGCTGTTTGCGACTTCTAGATTAATATTTCCTGACGGTAAATTATTAATATAATTAGAAATTAATTGAGCGGGGATAGTTATTTTTCCTTCTTTTTCTATCTTAGCTCCTACTAAACAATTACTACCAATCTCTAAATTAGTCGCTGATAATTTTAATCTTTTATTTTCTGTTGTTAAGAGAATATTAGCTAATATTGGTAGGGTAGAATTTTTGCCAACACTTCTACTAACAATTGATAAGCCACGAGCTAAATTTTCTTGAGTACATGTTAACTTCATACTATTATTCTTATATATAATATTTATTTAATAGTAGTCATAGTAGAGCCTGAGAATTATGGGGATAAACCAGGGTTTAGTTTATTTAAAGGGTAAATCTATTGGTTAGGGTTGGGTATACCTTGAGGATTTTACAGAGGAATGTACACTTATAAGTTGTGGCTTGGTGTGGGTAAAACTTCAAAATTTATTTTTTCTTAGGAGTTGTTCTCAATAAATCCACAACCATATCCACTGCCTGTACACAAAATTAGTCTGCTAAATATAATTTTTGTCTAATAATTTCCACCTCTTGGCGAAAATCTTCACTATTTTCAACTTCCTTTTTAACTTTCTCAAAAGCATGAATAGCCGTCGTGTGATCACGACCACCGAGTTCTCGACCAATTGAGGGGTAGCTGGTTTTACTTTCTTCGCGCATTAGGTACATAGCTATTTGGCGTGGCCAGGCAATCTCCTTTTTCCTGTTTTTCTCGATAATGTTTTTAGTTGGGATATCGTAGAAGTTAGCCACCGTGCTCACAATCTTTTTTGGGGTAGCTACTTTCTTATTAGGGTTGGTAATGATATTTGCCAGAATAGTTTTAGCGGTTTTTTCTGTGGGGTTGATGTTATGTATTTGGCAATGGGCGATGATTGTACTCAAGGCTCCTTCTAATTCGCGGATATTGTTTTGGATATTGATAGAAATATAGTTAAGAACTTCATCAGGAAGACTAACATTTTTTTCTTGGCATTTTCCCTCTAGGATGGCTTTTCGTGTTTCGACATCGGGGATACTAACATCAGCAATCATCCCGCCTTCAAAACGAGACATTAGCCTATTTTCAAGGGCAGAAATCGCTTTAGGGGGGCGGTCAGAAGTTAGTATCACTTGTTTATTGTTTTGGTAGAGGGCGTTAAAAGTATGAAAAAATTCTTCTTGTGTTCTTTCTTTCCCGGATAAAAATTGGACGTCATCAATTAGCAAAACGTCACAGTCACGGTATTTACTTTTGAAAGTGGCCGACTCATCTTTTCCTTTTTGGATAAAGTTAATAAAATCCTCAGTGAACTCCTCGCAAGTGACATAAACCACCCGCTTATTATTATCATTGGAAATAATGTAGTTACCGATTGCTTGAATGAGATGAGTCTTCCCTAGTCCCACCCCACCATAAATGAATAGAGGATTGTAAGCAGATCCTGGTTTTTCGGCTGAGGCGATGGCAGCAGCGTGAGCCAACTCGTTGTTGCCCCCCACTACAAAACTGTCGAAAGTGTATTTAGTATTTATCCTATTACCTCCTTGGTCATAAGCCTTGTTTCCTTTCGGTACATTCAATGTTACCACTGGTTGGCCTTTGGTAGGGGATGATTTTTGTGAAATGTCTTGGATTAAATTACCTTCAGCAATTTGGCTAGATCGTAAAATATATTCTATTCTAGTGATGCGTTCACTAGTAATATTTTGCAAAGCACGAGAAATATTTTTATGATATTTATTTTGCAACCATTCTCTGGTAAAAGCGTTAGGTACGCCGATAATAAACTCTCCATCTTTTTTAGAAATAATTGAGGTACTCTTGAACCAGGTGGTGAAATTAGCTTTACTGAGAGCGAGTTCAAGCTCACCTAAAACTGCTTGCCAAATCTGTTCGTTTGTCATTTTTAGTCTTTATTTAAGTGTATTCTAAGATATAAGTGATTAGAAAAAAGTATAACATAAAGAATATCAAAGGGTAGGTTAATTTTTTAGCAGTTCTGTTTATAATCTGTGGAATTCTTGTGGATATCTGGAGGTAATAGAAAGTTTATCTAGTTCTGTCTATTTGTCAATGCTAACATTACTCCCTCTGAATTAAACAACCTCACCGAAGCGAGGTTGTTTAAGCGGTTTATGTGTAGCGAAATTAGCAAGGTTAAAACTGCAACTACCTGTGCCCAAGGTCACTTCTCTGCCACGGAGGCAAGAAATTTTTTGGTTACAGTCTTAATCTTCTAGGACACATTAGTTATAACGAAACACTTTTAACCGCCACCCTATTTTTGAGGGCAAAATTATTATAACAAATTATTATCTTTTTGGCTAAAATAAACTAGCGGGGAGATTGACAATAGCTCCAGGAAAAACTAATATTACACTGATTATTTATGATTTTATAATATGCCTTATTACATCTCCGAACCAGTCAAAAAATTGCTTAACTCCTTTTTTGTTAATCAGGATGTGAGTGAAGAAGAGGGAGGTGAAGAAGAAGGGAAAATCCATGTTGATCACTTTGCTAGTCGGATGGCTCATGTCTACGAAAGTATGCGCAACATGGTTGATTACAAAGAAGAACATTTACTCCGTCGCAACGCTATTGAGAGAATGCTCAAGCGGAGAATTTTGCTTGATCAGGATCAGGATAAAATTGCTGAAAATTTGATTCGCGAGTTAATCCGAGCTCGCTACGTTCCTAATGATATATTACCTGAGAGCAAGGTTGTCGATGTACAAAAAATCATCGATAAATATCTATTGATAATAGACAGCCAAAGTTTTACCAAGAGGCGAGAGCGGGGGAAATTTGTGGAGTGGATAACTGGGATCGCTGCCTGCGAGATTGAAGATGAGTTGGTGTCGTTAAAGCCAGTGGAGGCGATTGTGGAAGCAATGTTTAGAATTTTGGAAGCTCGTCTAGTGTTGAAAAATTTGCGCCTAGATGAGCCAACTAAAAAAATTCTGCTTTATATTGCTGCTCACCGTGCTTTGTTAAAATCCGATCTTCCTACTATCAGATATTATTTGTTCAAATTGGCTTACAATGAGTGGTTTTCTGGTCAGGCTGACGATATCAAAAGTGTTTCTCATAGTATATTATCAATTAAAGAGGAAATCGAAGGCTATCTTAATCATCCTCTCTCGCTCCGCTTGCGGCGTTTAATGAAAAGATATACTCCCTTGTTTCTTGTCTTACGCGATGTGATTAATGATGATCCGGAAGCGGCTCAGTCTTTACTTCAAGACCCAGCGTCTTTACAGTCAGCAATCGAAAATAAATGTGCAGTTAAATATAAGGAAGCAAAGTTAAAATTGCGGCGAGCAGCTGTGCGTAGCATCGTCTATATTTTTATCACTAAAATGGTATTGGCTTTGCTGTTAGAAATTCCGGCCGATATGTTCCTAGTAGAAGTAATTGAATGGATGCCGATTGTTATTAATACTTTGTTCCCACCTTTTGTGATGTTGCTAGTAGCTCTCTTTATTAGATTGCCAGGCAAGAAAAATACTGACAAAATCATTCAAGGGTTGTATAGCATTGTCTACGAAGAAAAACAAAACACCGTCACTTACAGTATTCGTTCGCCCCAGAAAAAAAACTTGTTCTTGAATATTATGTTTAAGATTTTTTATACTATATCTTTTACCATATCTTTTGGATTAATTGGGCTAATCTTGTACTACTTGAAATTTAATTTTGTCAGTGCCATTATCTTTTTCTTGTTCCTAACTCTAGTAAGTTTCTTTGGTTTTCGGGTGCGGGAAGGAGCGCGAGAGTATGTAGTCCCCGCTAAAAAAGAAAGTCTATTAAAATCACTCTTTGACCTCTATACTCTGCCTATTTTGCGGGCTGGTCGTTGGATTTCACAAGAGTTCGCCAAAATCAATGTCTTTGTTTTTATTTTCGACTTTATTATTGAGGCGCCATTCAAGATCTTGGTGGAATTGTTGGAACAGTGGTTTTCGTTTGTGCGGGAGAAGAAGGAAGAGATAATCTAATTTTAAGTCAGTTTAGATAAACTTTAAAACACAGGTTCCGCGACCTGTTTTTTAGTAGCTGATCTTTTCTGTGACAATTTTCATAAGAGAATTAAGAAACTGTCGCTGTTTTTCTATTTTTTGCTCGGACAGCTTTTTAAGATACTTAGTATTATTGACTATATCGTAGGCAGCGCCTATTATTCTTTCGAAAATGATTAGCCAGAAGACATAGTTAAAATCTAGTGGCGGTTTGACCGAAGTTGCTCTTTTTTTCTGGACTAATTTACAGAAATATTCCAGATAACTTATATGCGCAGCAACTTTTTTATAATTTTTTTCTTCCATCTCCAACCACAGTGGCCAAACCAGCCAACCTAGATCATAGCCAAAGTAGCGGAGACCGACCTTGGCGTTATCAATCAAAGCAATTTTGTTGTTAGCGGTAAGAATTAAGTTGTCGAGGGCAAACTTCCATTTAGAGGGATAGAGTTTTGACCAGAATTTATTATTTCGGCTCATTATCTTTTCGATTTCGTTTGGCTTTGACAGAATTTTTTGCGCTAGAATAAAATGTTTTTCTATTTTCTGGCTGCTGAATTTTGATTCTAGGGGGAGCTTTCGACAAATTTCTTGCACTTCCCAGAAAGAAGCAATGAGTTTAGCGAGTAAGTCAGGTTGGATTTTGCCAGTTTTAGCCGTTTTATTATTAATATCAGATAACAATGGTCCAGCCACAAATTCTTCGATCTCATAGGGTATTTTTTTGATCTTGCCAGCGAAAATTACCGTAGGAATATAGATATTTTCTCCTTGCCAGCCGTCGGGGAAAAATATCAGCGGTCGTGTTTCACCGATACGTAAAATTAACTGCTGGCCAGCACTATTTTGACATAAAGTTACGTCTTTATGGCTGTTCTCTTTGTCAGCAGTGTCAAATTCTTTAATTACAGTAAGTTGCTGCTCAGCTAATAGCTTTTGTCTATATTGTTGGATATTTGATTTCATTTGGCGTACCCAATAGCACTTTTTTGTGCTATAATTATAGCAAAAGAAATAAAATTTAAAACAAATCTATGACTATAGGAAGAGGTTTTATCGTTAGGCAACTAGTATTCTTAGTTGTTTTTTTATTACCCGCAGTAGGTTGGGCAGCTTATGGAGACACTAGCTCTTATCTAGGTAGTCCCTATGCTGGCGATGGGGGCAACGCCCGTGATGCTTATCTTGATTTTGCTGAGGATATAGCATTCAACGGCAATGATATGGTCATCGCTGATACTTACAATAATGTTATTCGGAGTATAAATGGATCTAGTATCGTGGGTACGGTAGCTGGTTCAGGTTCATACGGTGATCAGGATGGGGCTGCCGGAACGGCTGAGTTTGCTTTACCCAAAGGGGTAGCCGCTGATGGCAGTGGTACTATTTATGTAGCTGATACCTATAATCACAAGATAAAGAAAATAACTAACGGTAGTGTTAGTACGTTAGTAAGTGAAGGTCTGTCTTCTCCTGAGGGAATAGCCGTCCGTGGCTCCACTCTCTATATTGCCGACACTGGCAACAATGCAATAAAAGCAGTGTCTACTAGTGGTGGATCAGTGATAACCATAACAAGCTCAGTAAGCTCCCCCAAAAAACTAACCTCAACTTCTTCCGGTCAGCATCTATATGTCGCCGCTGGTGGTAGTTACCAGGTAGTAAGAGTGGCGACGGGCAATGGCGCTGTTGAAGTTATTGCTGGTTCGGGTTCAGCTGGCTACGCTAACGGCCAAGGAACCAACGCCCAATTTAGAAATGTAGTCGGAGTTGCCCTAGATGAAGGCCGTAATGCTCTCTATGTTACTGACGGCGATGGCTATACCGACTTTGTACGTGAGATTGATCTGGCTAGTAACACAGTTTCCACGTTGGCGACTGATGAGGTAATGTCTACTATCAATTATCCCAAGGGGATTGCGGCGTTAGGTGATTATGTCTATGTGGCCAATTCTGGCATTGGCACCATTCAGAAATTTAACAAAGATAACGGAGCGACCGATGCTGTTGTTGATTGGGTAGCTGGCAAGAACCGTTTTGGAAATGAATTTGGTGCCCAAGGTGCCTCTCTCCTCGGCCGACCCAATGATATGGTTTTCACACCAGATGGACAATCAATGTATATAGCTGAGAATAACTTCGTTCGTAAAGTGAATATGAGTGATGGCAGCACTTCTTTTGTTATTGGCAGTGTGGTTGACGCTTATCGTGAGGAACAAGGAGATAGGGCACGTTTTAGTTCACTCGCGAGCATTACTATCAATAGTACTGGTACCACCCTATATGTAGCCGATCGTTGGAATAATCGCATCCGGGGGATTGATTTGAGTAGTAATACTTCGTTTTTAGTATCTGGCGGTGGATTAACCGATTGTAGCAACAGCTGTAATGGCTATGTAGAAGGCGTCAAGGATGCAGCGCGTTTTAATAATCCGACTGGTATTGCTATTTCACCTGATAATACTTATTTGTATGTAGCTGATACTGCTAATAATCGGGTTCGAAAGGTGCGAATCTCTGACGGCCAGACTTCATTACTAGCTGGTTCAGGCGTAGCCGGTCACGCCGATGGCGTTGGTTCCGCCGCCAAATTTAATAGCCCCTTTGGCGTTACGCTTGATTCTGCTGGTCAGTATCTTTATGTAGCGGATAGAGAAAATCATCGCCTCAGACGGATTGATGTCAGCACGAGCGAAGTAGCAACAGTAGCTGGCAATGGCAACAATGGTTACCGCGATGCTATTGGCACAACTGCTGTGTTATCATATCCCGAGTATGTCAAAATTGGGGTTGATGGCAATTTGTATTTCAGCGAAGTTGGCAGTCAGTTGGTGAAGTTTATGGATATAAGTAGTCGGAGTGTTAGAACTGTATCAGGCAATCTTAGTCGTGGTTTTTATAACGGCGATCGTACTTCTAGTCGCTTTAATAATCCTAAAGGCCTATTACCCGATACAGCTAATAGTAAGCTTTACGTAGCTGATAACTGGAATGATGTCATCCGCCAAGTTTCTATTACCGGTACTCCTCCCTACAGCAATCCGGCTCCCCAACCAACCAGTGTTTCACCGCGTGATCGGTACAAAAAGGCTACTAGTTCTTCCCAGATATTAAGTTTAAATATAAATGGCTCTAATTTTGAGCACGGAGCCAGTGCCATGCTTGGTTCATACGGAGCGGTCAAAACATATGTTAACGCTAGCAATAAATTAACAGTAGAAATTCCTTTTGGTCAGATGCCCCCGGCTTATTATGATGTGAAAGTAACCAATATGGATGGCCAGAAAGGTACCTGCAGCAAATGCTTTATTGTCTTAAATGCCGATGGTTCTTTACCACCCGATATCCAAGTTGAGGAAAGTCAGGTAGATTTTGATGCCTACGATGTTAGCCAGCGCGGCGGTTACCATGTTTATTCTGGCAACGTGATTGGTGGCGCTTTAAGTCCCGATGAAATTGTCACTGGCACCGAAGAGGGATTCGGTCCCCAAGTAAGTATTTTTGATGGTAACGGCAACGTGGTGGCTCGCTTCTTTGCTTATGCTCCCCACTTACGCTCGGGTGTTCGAGTGGCTACTTGTGATTTGGATAGAGACGGCACCGAAGAAATTGTCACAGCTCCTGGCAAAGGTGGTCGTCCCCATATCCGGATTTTTAGTGGACAAGGTAAACCAAAAATTCATCCGGGGTTCTTTGCTCTCGATGGTAAATTCCAGGGTGGAGCCAATATTGCTTGTGGTGATGTCAACGCTGATGGGCGAGCGGAGATAATTGTGGCGGCGGCCCAGGGCGGCGGTCCCCACGTGACCGTGCACAATTATAAAGGAGAAACCATTGCCTCCTTTATGGCTTATGGTACCAGTTTCCGTGGCGGTATTCGTCTAGCAACGGCTGATGTCAACAATGATAATCGTTATGAGATTATCACTGGCCCAGAAAATGGGGCGCCGCACGTACAGATGTTTAATACTACCGAAGATTCGGTCAAGCGTCTTAATCCTGGCTTTTATGCTTTCCACCGTAATTTCGGTGGCGGCCTATCACTAACCGGTGGTGATGTTAATGGTGATGGCCGGGAAGAGATTGTAGTTTCCCAGCGCACCCAAGGACAAGCCTGGGTTAAGGTCTATAGCGGCCAAGACCAATCAATCATGAAAACTTTCTTGGCTTATTCCCCGGGTTTTGAAGGGGGAGCAGTAGTCGCTGCTGGTGATACCGATGGTGATGGTAAAGATGAGGTGATGACGATGCCCGGATCAGGTGGTAGCCCACAAGTGCGAGTGTTTGATGTCGACTAAAGCTAGCGATAATTTAGTTATAAAGATGAAAAAATTATTCTCATTTCTCGCGGGACTAATGTTTTTTTCTTTGGTGATCCCCACAGACGTTGTTCAAGCTGGCGAAACCATCACCTTGCTTTGTCTAGGTGATAGCGTTACCCATGGCTATCCTTACATTGGCACCAGTAAGACCTATCCCTACAAGTTGCAAGCAACGTTGCAGAGTACTACTAGTTACTACACTTACAATGTTTCTAATCATGGGGTAAGTGGTTATCGAGCTGATCAAGTTCTTAGTAGTCTCCAGACCGAGACTTGGCTTAGTGAAGATCCGGCCCATGTTTTGTTAATGGTCGGCGGCAATGATTTGGCGCAAGAGATAGATCCCCTTGACCCAACCACTATTGTTCCCGTTCTTAATCAAACGGTTTCTGAAGTGCAATCTATTATCGATTTGGTTAAAGCCCACACCAATGCTGATGGCAGTATCCCGAAAGTTATTTTATCTGCTTTTCCGCCTAATAATAAAGCTGGAGTTGGTGGGTCATTAGTAGTAGCAGCTTTCAATGATAGATTGCGTGATAATATAACCGGAGCCGATGTCTGGTTTACTACTAACTGGAGTGATTTGTATGATTCTGGTACTGGCCAGGCTGACACTTCCCTAATGTCAGATACAGTCCACCCTAACGAAGAGGGCTATGCCATTATTGCTGATAATTGGTACGAAGCTTTAGGATCCTTGTTACCCACTGACCCTGATCCTGATGACCCCACTGATCCTGATGACCCCACTGATCCCACTGACCCTGATGACCCCACTGACCCCACTGATCCTGATGACCCCGCTAACCCCTCCACCCCCTCCGTCTCTCTTGACCCCAAAATTCTCACTACTTCTGGCTCGGGTGAGTCCACTCGTCTGCAAGCTTATGATCGTCATGGTGAGGCAGTAGGCGATGAAATTACAGATCTTTTTCCCTCCAACTATACTGGTGGGGCTGGGATAGTTCCTATTGATCAAAATAACAACGGCGTCAAGGATCAATTCCTCATTTTCGCTGCTTCCAACGGTGGTCCGCAAGCAAGAGTGATGGGTTTGCGCTCTGATGGCAGTCTAGTCCTCAAAGGTCAAATGTTTGTCTTCCAAACACCAGGTGATAGTACTACCACTAGTTCTATTCGTGATGGCCTCTCCATGACAGTCGGTGATTTCGACAATGATGGTTATGAAGATGATGCCGCTGCGTGTCTTATCGGTGACTACAATCCCCACATTAAAGTATTCAAGGATGCCACTGGCGTAGATAACTGGGCTCTGCTTAATCAATTTGATGCCCCCTTTGGCGCTGTCGGTTGTAATCTCAGTACTTTTCAGTACGACGGCAATGGCGAAGAACTTCTTGTTTCCCCCCATCATGGTCCGGCTGAGCCTAAAGTTTACATCTACAGCTCTAACGGCGATCTCAAGAACTCCTTCTCTACCTACCAATCAAATATTAATCAAGGCCTCACTCCCTCTGGCGTTGAAGACCGTATCTACACTACTCCTAATAATGGTTCTTCTCACGTTCTTGCTTTTGATAAGCATGGTAACCAAAAAAACTTTTGGTGGGTTTACGAAAATCACGTTCGCGGTAATTTTAAAAATGTAGCGGGCGATATTGATCTGGATGGCAAAGATGAGATCATCATTTCCCCAATTGGTGCCAATGACCCCCACGTCTTAACCTTTGAAGCAACCGGCAAATGGCGCAGCCGGCCTAATTTCTTTGCTTTTGGTGATCAGACACTACGCAATGGTGTAGGGATCGCAGTGATAGATAATTGGCACGGGGTGAATTAGAAGGAAAGTGATAGGTATCGAATTTAGGGGCGCAATAATATGCGGCTCTATTTTTTATTACCCCAAAAACCGCCAGCGTTAAGCTGGTGGTTTTTCATTTGATCTTATTTTCTATATATTATAAAATGAACATCAGTTAATAAATTAACAAAATAACCCCATGACCATCCTCTCTAAAACCCTCGGGACAACCATTTTCTCCCTTACTCTAGTCTTCGGACTAGGTGTCTTAGCAGCCTCTGCCTCCCCCGCTGATACTCTGCAACCCGCTAGTACTATCACCTACAATGAAGAAGTAGT
>JAHJQX010000017.1 GCA_018818965.1 Patescibacteria group bacterium
CGAGTTGAAGAAGAACATTCGGCCGGACTGTCGCCAGAATCTTCTGACTCATCGGTATAAAGCACGCATATCCGATAATAATATGACTGGCCACCAACTGCTTCTGAGTCAGTATAGGTAAGTTCCTTAATATTTGAACTGGCTTTGATGTAGCCATCATTGCTATAAGTGGGATCGTCGTTGGTCGTCGAACGCACCACCTTATAATATTCGAAGTCATCGCCCCGGTTACTTTGTGTCCAACTAACATAAACACCATCTGTTTCGGCCGTGGCGGATAACTCTACATTAGCTGTACCAGTGCGTACTGTCCGAGAAGTATTAGTAGAACCAGTTTCTACTTTATTTAAATCCCGATTTCTGATACCCAGGCCGAGATTTCTCATCAGCGAAAAAGCATCAGCGGGACGACCCAAATAATATCGCTCGCCGTTGACTGGCGACACGTACCAAGCTTCGCCATTGCCTTCCACTTGGAGTAAAATTCGCCCCTTCAATCTATTCGTTAGGGCAGTATCGCCAGTTGACTTACTACGATAAGTGGGAATTTTAGCTAAGTCGACATTACTAATACCAAGCGATAAATTGCGCATGGCCACGAAAGCATCCGCCGGCCGGCCCAAATAATATCTCTTGGCATCAGTAGGATTAACATACCAGGCTTCGCCATCGCCTTCCACTTGCAAGACAATGCGACCTTTGATTCTAGTAGGAATACTATCGTCACCAGCCAATACCTCAACCGCCGGCATCAACAACAGAACAGTTGCTACTAAGACAACAATTATTTTTTTCATCAGTTTTGGTTTATTTATTTACTTTTATTATAACCGATTTCTTTTAAAAAACAAAAAGCCTCGCCCAACTCAGTCGAGACTTTTTACTAAAATCTCATAAACTTATTCAACTACCCACCATCTACTCCCCGTTCTCCATTCTCGCTTCCCGACAACCCGTCCGCTTTTCCCGCACCCAACGCTTCATCTTTTCAAATATAGCGATAACTATCGGTAATACTACTAGATTGCCGATAGTTGCCAGCAGTAGACCAGCCACAATTGCTGTTCCTAATCCCCGCCAGAAAGGATCCTGGATTGTCAGAGGCAAGATGGCAGCCATGGTAGTAATCGAGGTAGAGAAAATCGGCTTAAACCGAACTTGACCAGTATAAACTAAAGTTTTCACCAGCGGCCAATCAGGATATTTGCGACGCTGACGATTAAAGTAATCAATAAACACAATTGCGTCATTGACTACAATTCCCACTAGGGCAATAATTCCCAGTCCTGATATCAAATCAAGCGAACTACCTACTAGCCAAATACCGGGAAAAACTCCAACCAAAGCAATCGGGATAGCCATTAGAATCATCATTGGCTGCACATAGGAACCAAATTGGAACACTAAGATTAGATAAACAGCAATTATCGCAATAATGAAAATAACAAATAGTTTCTCAAAGTCTGAGGCAATCTCAGCCGCAAACCCACCATAAGAAATATCCTCAGCCTCTAACCCATATGAATCTAATTTTTCTGTTGTCAGATTATTTTTAATATCTGCTTCAAGTAAAGCAGCTTCTTTAGAACGCTCCTGCTGATCTTCGATGTCTAACGCCAATTTATAACTAACAGCCCGTGACCCATCAATGAAATCAATCGAGTTAGCTTTATCAACCGTCTTGACTTCAGCGATTTCTTCCAAAGCCACTGGCTTGCCAGTCGCAGTAAGCACTGAAATTTTCTTAACATCATCAACTGAATTTTTCGAGTTCTCATTGAAAGCTAGTGAAACCTTATCTTGCACCCCATCTTCACGCACCGTCACCTTACCCACTTCTGATTCGCTGAAGACACTGTTAACTATCAGTGATGTAGTAAGCGGTGCTACTCCATATTGCTTAAGCTTATCTTTGTCAAAGGTAATTTCAACCGAAGGAATCAAATTATCTTTTAAATCATTAGCGATCTGATCGATCTTGTAACCGCCATTATCATTTTTCTCCTGCACAAACCGGTCAATTTCTGCTACCGTCTTGGCGATCGCCTCGGCGTCATCATTTTTTACCTCAATAATCACATCTGAAGCTGCTTCTGGTGGACCGTAGCTCTGCGAACCAATACTAATATTTGTCCCGGCCGGAGCCCTTTCTCGGATAGGATCAACTCGCTTGTTGAGCTCATCAACGATAGTGTAAACCGTGGTGTCTTTATCATTTGAACGCTTCTCTGGTGCCGTAATAATTGTAAATATTTGTCCCTGCATCACAAACGATCCTTCAAAATATGGCACTTTCACCACTTCCTTCATCAGATCGGACATGATCTGCTTTTTAGTCTCATATTCTGTGCCGGTCGGAAAAGTTGCCGAAGCTGTAAACTGTTCCGAATCAGTCACCGGAAATTGGGCTGAGGGTATTTTGCCAATTGCCACCAATGAAACACTGCCAACTAATCCAATGGCGACTAGGACTAAAATACCTATCTTTAGCAACCAACGCTTATGGATAGCAGTCATCGCTCGACCATAAAATCTGACCATTCCATCAACTAATCTCTGGCCATAGAAAATAATCATTGGCAAGATAAGATATTTCTGCCATTTTTTTAACTTACGACTCTGGCGCTCGGCTTCGGTTTGTTCTTTGAGAATCCATTTACCAAGCAAGGGTGTTATGCTGATGGCCAAAAAATATGAAACTATCAGCATGATAATAATCGTGTAGGGGATATATTTTAATATCTCACCCATAAATCCACCCATGTTCGCAAAAGGAATAAAAACGACGATCGTAGTGAGAGTGGCTGTTGTCACGGCTGGACCTAAATCACGAACAGATTTTAAAGCAGCCATTAACTTTGTTTCGCCATATTTCTGTAGGCGATGCTGAATGCCCTCGGCAATCACAATCGCATTATCAACTAAAATACCCAGCGTTAAGATCATCGCAAAAGTGGTCAGAATATTAATTGAATAGCCGATCTGATTGAGAATAAATAACGTGATCAAGAAAGCGATCGGAATAATAAGGCCAACCACAATACCAGTGCGGATATCAATAAAGAACATGAAAACGATCAAAATTATGACCAAGCCGATCAAGCCGTTTCTCAGTAATGAATCAATCTGGGATTTTACAAAGGAAGAAGAATCATAGGTAAGATTAATATCAATATCTTCGGCCAGAGCATCTTTTTCGTAGATACTAGCTACCGCCTTATCAATATCTTCTTTCATTCTAATTACATCACCATCTGCCTCTTTCATTAACATTAAGTACACTGCTTGATCGCTATATTGTGCCTGGCCATTTTCATCAATATAACCAGCCATCAGCAGACTGTCCTTGGCCACTGGTTCCCGCTTGACTTCGGCTATATCCGTTAGCTTCTGTCCGCTGGGCAAAATAATATTCTTAACATCATCCAAGCTCTGGGTTGGTTTAACGATATTAATTTGTTTGGTAATATTATCACTTTCATCTTCTACACTACCCCCCGGTAAGACGGTAAGATTACTTTCCACTGCTTGCTTTACAGTCGACACATCCAAGCGAGCAGCAGCCAACTTCTCTGCATCAAGCTCAACTCTTATTTCAAACTCAGCCTTCGGAGCAATATCGACTTGCTTGACTTCCTTGCTTTCTTTTTCGAGATATTCTTTAACCTTAGGAGCAGCTTCTATTAGTTCATCAAAAGACTTGCTGTCGCTAGACAATACATAGGCCAGAGATGGTCCGCCAACATCTTCGGTGGCTACCTTTACCTCTATATCCTTAGAGAGACCAGCTCCATTGACCAACTCCTTAAAATCAGTGACCGTTTTGTCAATTACATCTTCGCCAAAACTTTTCAGCTCCACAATAACCATGCCATAACTTGGCGAAGCTGACGAACGAATCCGACTAGTCTCGGTATGACCCTTGATAGCATTTTCGATCGGATTGATAGCCTCACTGGCTACCACCTCCGGACTGGCTCCCGGATAGACGGCGGAAATAAAGACATAATTAATTGAGATTGGCGGAAAATCTTGTCGCTGATTTTTCACCGCCCCATAGACGCCAAGTCCCATTAGAGCGATTAATAAAATAATCGTGATCTTATACTTATCGATAAAAAACTTGGCCCATTTAGCAAAGAAATTTAGAGACTGTTTCTGCTTTGGTTTAGAAGTTTTGCTTGCCATGCGTTTTTAACTTTTAATTAATTGCTTGGTTACTTAATAGTAATTATTACTAATAATATTTTATCCACTTAATTTGTCAAGTAATGAATGAAACCAAAACCGTCCCGCTTGGGGACGGAATATAACCTGGTGAGCACGAGAGGATTCGAACCTCTGACCTTTTGCGTGTCGAGCAAACGCTCTGCCAACTGAGCTACGCGCTCTATTTATTGCATACTATCCTCAGACAACGAATTGGCACAATCCTCCACTTCTTTCTTAGCTTTAGTCAACACATCACCCTCCGGCATAGCGTACTCCTGCATTTTAGCCGACAAGCTACTATCATCAAGGGAATAATATCCACTTTCAGTCTAATAATTAACGTATGCCTTTGGAGAATAATTAACCTCGCTAGAATGTTTGGAGAAAATCAGTTTGTCTCCTTCGGCCCCTAATAAGAAATAAGCATTTTCAGCCATACTACCTTTATATAAATCCTTCACCTTATTTTATTTAGACTAATTTATTACTTTGGTGGACCCGAGGAGAGTCGAACTCCTTACCTCCTGTGTGCAAAACAGGCGCTCTAGCCAAGTGAGCTACGGGCCCAAATTAAACTGCCTGCTAGCCTACCATGAAAACCCGCTGCAAGATACCATTAAGCATTTTTTGCAACATTCCCGTCATATACAGGGTAGAAAAGATAATAATTAAAACCCCCAATAATTGGTAAAACATACGACTACCACCAAAAGAACCTAAATATCTTTCAATTGAGGCAATTCGACCAACATTATACAAAAACCACTCGTTTTTAATTGCAAACAACAAGCCCAAGCCAATACCCAAAACGCCAATAACAATTTTCATCATCATATGTTTCGCCTAATAAATAGAATTATAGCGATTATAGCACAAACAAGGGGAAAGGCAACAAACTAGATGTTAGAAAATTTAAATAGTCCCTCCTAAAATCTACCACCTGCTTTAAGATAGCTCCCCCTGTCCCTTGCCTTCACCGCCCGAGCCATCTTCTTAATCACCCGATCTATCTTTGTACTATACTGGATCGCCTTTTTGGGTCGCCTGGCCGCTGGTTCTGGCACGCCAATTTCGATGGCTGCTTCACGCAAAATATGTTTGCGTACGCGATCATGCTCATCAATAACTTTTAGTTCGGTGGGAATTTCCCGAGCAAAATCAATAAAAGCAGCGCCCATGAAGGGGTTAATTTTTTCAATTTCTAAACCAGTCGCTAGTTCAGTAAAAGTTTTCTCGGCTGCCTGAGCATGATCGATAATTTCCCCGTTTAACCCATCGAGTCCCCCTCTCCCCTGCTCGTGCAAAATCAGCCGTGTTTTATCA
>JAHJQX010000018.1 GCA_018818965.1 Patescibacteria group bacterium
AAAAGTTTTTATTAGCATCAACTTTTAAGAAAAGCACCTCAGCCGACTCGTTAAAGAGATGTTCATAGGACTGCCCTTGTTTTCTAATGGGTAGACCGACAATACCGGTGCCATCGTTTTGAGCTTTATAGGAGAAGCCGTGACTGCGCAGTTCACCTTGGGTAGCACTGGGAATGGTATAAGTGCTTTGGACACTCAGCGAACGTTCCAGTTCAATGGAACTAAATTTAAGATCATAATCTGTGTTGTATGAAGAGCCGGTGCTGTTAGCAGTGCTTCCGACAACAATCGCTCCGTCACCAATAATATCAATCCGGTCAACGCTGTGGGGTAGTTCGACCGTTTGGGTCTTGTCAGAGCTGGCAAATTTTTTAGCGTACAACTTATTTTTGGCCGTGTCATCCTGGTACCAGTTGCTACCTGCTCCATATAATAAATAATCACCAACGAATCTGTTTTGCAGAGTGTAGCCGTCAGTTTTTGGCAAGGCAGTATAGTAATCCTTAGAAGCTGTAGTTGGCTTGTTGGAGAATTTGTCTAACGGTACACGAAATAGAGCCATCTCGCCGGAAGTTGTCTCTGGATTCCACATCGCATCACCGGCACTATATTCATTTACCAAGACATTAAGATAATCATTTTCCTCTTTGAATGAGAATTGGTCGATCGGGGAACCGTCAGCGCGCAGAGCCCGAGCAGTCATGTCGTCAATCTTGATCATGTAGACATAAGAATCAGGTTCGTCTCTACTTTCACCTTCTGAGCTGCCATCGGTCGAATAATTAATATCAGAAACCCAGGTATAAATGGCATTAGGAGAAACATAGAAATTTCGTGAGTAGGGTCCCAGGATTGCCTTCGCTGAACAATCTAGATCTCCACTAGCAATATCGCAAGAAACAACGGTATGAAGAGTAGGATTAGAAATGTCTTGAACAGGCTTATAAATATCAGTTTTCTTTAAAATATCCTGACCAGCCGATGTTTCATTGCCGCGCTGCCATTTTTTGATTTGCGGTAATTTCATTTTGCGCTTGGATTCACCGTCGGAGTAGTCCCAGCTGAAAAGGTAATAGGGCATGTAGAAAATCAGTTTGTCGTCTACCAAACGACTGGCATAGTTGCGCGAGGAGTAGTAATCGTTGGAATCAATAAAGTAGGTGTTGGCGTGCTTGAGTTGTCCTTGATCGTTAATGCCAAAAACACCGACTTCGGTGGCCTCCATAGTGTAACTATAACCGATAATCATAATTAGTTTATCATTGATCAGCATTTCGTCGTACCAAGTGCCTCCAGTGTATCCGTCAGGGTAAGCATCAATCTGATCTATTTTTTGTAAAGTATTACTGCCGTCACCGTAATTTTTAACAGTAAATATCCGACCGCGGCGTAGTATCACGAAATAATCTTTATAGGTTTTGACGATGTCTCCCTCATCAACCCCAGTTTCTTGTACATTAGTGATTGATTCTTTGCTACCAGCAGTATCGCTCTCCTTTTTTTCTGCGCTCTGGGGGGCAGCTGTTTCGGTGAAATCACCCATGCCTAACTCGTTGTCTAGCCCTTCACTCAACTTTTCGGCCCAGGATTTCTCTTGGTCTTTCTCCAGTTTTTTTGCGTAGTCATCAAATTCTTTGTTGCTAGAGAAATTTTCCAGCGAATTAGACAGCTTGACAGTGATTTTAGTCGGACTGTCTTGATCTTTAAAATGCTTGTAGAGGAAATAACCGACTACTCCTGCTGCACTCATCGCAATCAACACGGCGACGATGATTGCAATGATGCAACAAGCCAATTTCTTTTTAGAGGCCATGGTTTTTTGGTTAAATAATCTAATGATTGAATTCTACTATATAATACCTCTGTGGACAACAGGGCGCGATTTATTTCTTTGCTATTTGTAGTTATTTGTGATATAATATCAAAAGTATTGTAGATTCTTGGCAAAAAATAAATACATAAAAAAATGGAAAAAATTACCGCATGGCCTAAAACAGTAAAGGCTTTGTTAGGCATCACATTTTCTTTCACCCTGCTGGCAGGGTTGTTTTATTACTCCCTCGCTCAACTTGATCAGTCACCGGCCAGCGTTGATAAGGGGAATAATCTAGATTTATTAGGTTTACAAGCCAAAGTAGGAAATGGTTTGGAATATTCCCTCGACAAAACCACCCAGAGAGTCAATTTTATTACCACCACCGATCGAAATTTACCCGTTAGTATGAAACCGAGCGCCAATCTCAATTCCGGTTCGGTGGCGGATCAATTTATGGCGGAGTACGGTGGGTATTTTGGTCTCAATAACTCTTCCCAGGAATTAGTAAAAATTAGGGATGAAGCAGACAAATTGGGCATGAGCCATGTTCACTTTGGCCAAAAACACGCTGGCGTTCCTGTCTTTGGTGGGCAAGTAGCCGTCCATCTTAGTAAGGATTTGGCAGTCACTTCCGCCAATGGTCGAATGGTACCTAATATTAATGTTGACACCAAGTCTAAAATATCCAAAGAGGAAGCGACTAGTAAGGCTAAGGGATATTGGCAACAGCAGTCTCGGCCAGGCGATCCCGAAGTACGGAAATCTAATTTATATATTTTAAATAAGGGGTTACTAGAGAACAAATCCGACAATAATAATTATCTTGTTTGGGAGGTTGATCTGTACTTGGAGGAGCCCAATGAGCATGAATATTTCTATATTAATGCTAAAGATGGCAATCTTGTTTACCAAATTTCTGGCATCCAACAAGCTGTCAATCGACGAATTTGGGATTGTACCCTTGGTGTTTTTACAGGCGATTGTTATATAGATACTCCGTTTGGAGGCTACATATATGGTCGATCAGAGGGGCAACCGACTAGAGGAACGAATCCCGGAGTCGGTGGAACTGATACTGATGATTTATATAATTTTACTGGCAGCCTCCATAATTACTATGCCAGCAAGTTTTCTCGCAATGGCGCCAATAATCAAGGGGGGATGGGTGATGGTTCGGCCACTTTTCCTACTAGTAGCACCTCTGGTTTGACTTATATTGATTATCACTATCTTGAACCGGACGACTCGGGCAGTTGTCCCAATGCTTTCTTTAATTCTGCCAACTCAATTCGCTTTTGCCAAACTTATGTCACAAGCGATATTGTCGGCCACGAATATGCTCACGCTGTTAATTATTTTACTATTCGCTCGGATGCTGGGAATCCCGCTGGGCTTACTTACTCTGGTGAATCGGGAGCGTTAAACGAAAATAATTCCGACGTTTTTGGTGAGGCCTTTGAATATTACTACGAAGGCAGTAACAACTGGGAAATTGGTGAGGATCTAGCAGCCGGAGCTTCCCGCAGCATGGCCAATCCTCCTAAATATAATTATAATCTAGGAACTAGCACACCTTATCCAGACAGATTTTATCACTCTGGCTATTATTGTGGAAGCAGCGATGGTGGCGGGGTGCACATTAACAGCTCGGTGCCTAATCATGCTGCTTATTTGCTAGCAATTGGTGGTACATTCAATGGTTGTACTATCAGTGGTATTGGTCGAGATAAAGAAGAAGCTATTTTTTACCGAGCCCAGACCAATTATTATACTACTAGCACTGACTTCAATGGAGCTTACAGCGCGTTGCTTTCTGCTTGCGGCGATCTTTATGGATCGACCAGCGCGGAGTGTGTGGCTACGCGCAAAGCTCTCCAGTCAGTAGAAATGGATCAAGAGGGCGCTTGTAGCAGCACTGCTCGTACTACCCCGGTTTGTGCTGACACCACCGGTCCTAGTATTTCTAGCCAAAGTCCAGCCAGTAGCGCCGTCGCTGTTGCCAGTGACACCAACATTTCCTTCGAAGTAGACGATAGCGTTCCGGGGGTAAGTTTGGGTAGTTTAAGCGTGACGGTCAACGGGGCGAGCGCTGTCTCGGGAGGGGCATTACAGTCGGGTTATTCTGGCTCAGTAGATGCTGATGGTTCTGGTGGTTATAATGTTGTTATCAATCCCGATAACGATTTTGGCAATGGCGAAACCGTTACGGTAGTTGCTAGTGTTGCTGATGATAATGGCAATGCTACCTCGGCTACTTGGTCATTCAAAGCTATCAATATTGATCCCAAAATACTTACCACCTCTGGGCCAGGAGAAGTAACTCGCTTACAAGCCTATGACCGGCGAGGGAGCGCGATTGGTTCTGAGATAGGCAGTCTTTTCCCGACAAGTTATACCGGGGGAGCCGGTATAGTGCCGATTGACCAAAGTAACAATGGCGTTAAAGACCAATTCCTCATCTTTGCCGCTAGTAATGGTGGACCGCAAGCACGCGTGATGGGATTACGAGAGGATGGCTCCACCATTCTTAAAGGTCAGATGTTTGTTTTTGATAGCAGTATCCGCGATGGTTTATCTATGGTAGCTGGTGACTTTGACAACGATGGCTACGAGGATGATGCCGCCGCCTGCCTGACAGGTGATCGGGCTCCGGTAGTCAGAATTTATAAAGATGCAACTGGCATAGATGGCTGGGTGAAACTTGGTGAATTCACCGCTCCCTTTGGTGCGGTTGGTTGCAATGTCGGTACTTTCCAATATGATACTGACGCCCCTGAAATTTTGGTCGCTCCTCATCATGGTCCGGCCGATCCCAAAGTCTACATTTACACTACTGGTGGTACCCTGAAAAAAGAATTCTCAGCTTACGGAGCCGGTGTAACTAATGGTCTGACCCCTTCTGGCATCGAAGACAGAATTTACACTACTCCCAATAATGGTTCTTCTCAGATCAATGCTTTTGACAGAGATGGAGCGCGCAAAAATTTCTGGTGGGCCTATGCCGAACATGTTCGTGGTGACTTTAAAAATGTTCCGGGCGATATTGACTTGGATGGTAAAGATGAAGTCCTTATCTCTCCTATTGGAGCTAATGGTCCCCAGGTCTTAGCGTTTGAACCGACTGGCAAATGGCGCACTTGGCCCAATTTCTTTGCTTTTGGCGATGAGACGCTGCGCAATGGGGTGGGAATCGCTGTCGTCGATAATTTTCACGGACAGAACTAAATAACAAATACAAAATAAAAATGAAAAAATTGTCAACATCGCCCCGCTGGGTAACAATTGGTGGAAGTTTGGTTTTAGGTGCGGTTTTATTGGGGGGAGTGCTTTTTTATACTCAAGCAAGGTTATCAACCGCTCAAGCAGAGGAGTCTCTAATTTCAGCTAGTCCGGCTGTTCTGGCAAACAAAGGATTAGATTATAAAGTAGATCGTAGTACCGGTCAGGTCGATTATATCGCTAGCCAGACTGGCAGTATCCCGATCGAGCTAACAGGGTTAGCTGAGCTAAGTTCTCAGACAGTAGCTGATCAATTCCTAGCTGAATATGGTAGCTACTTTGGCTTGCGTGATCCAGCCACAGAACTAGCTGTAGTCGAGAACAAGCAAGACAAACTAAAGATGAGTCACGCTGTCTATAACCAGCTGTACAAAGGCCTACCCGTTTTTGGTGGTCAGCTGATCGTTCATTTAGACAGTACAAATGCAATCCAATCGGCTAACGGTCAAGTCATTCCCAATGTTGACCTTGATGTTAATCCCAAGATCAACCAGGAAAGTGCAGCCGATAAGGCCAAGCAGAAGTGGCAAGAGCAGTTTAAGCTAAATGAAGCGCAAGTAATCTCCACTGGCTTGAAAGTATTCAATAGAGGTCTTCTAGAAAACAAATCTGGCCAACCCAACCAGCTAGTGTGGGAAATTGAATTATATGACAAAGGTTCTCACCAGCACGAGTACTATTATATTGATGCCCAGCGAGGAGATTTAATATATCAGATTACTGGTCGCAAGGATATTTATCGCCGGACCACTGATTGTTCTCGCGGTAGTTATTCCTGTGACCTTGATATTTTAAATGGCGGTTATTACTACGGTCGTTCTGAGGGTCAACCGGTTCGGGGAGCTAATCCCTTATATGGTCTGACTGATGTTGATGATCTCTATGATATGATGGGGTCAACTCACCAGTATTTTTCTGATACCTATGGCCGGGACGGTGCCAACGACCAAGGAGGCCTGGGTGATGATGTCTATAGCGCCTACGGCAATACCGATGGCTATACTTATATTGATTACTATCCCATCGATCAAGGCTGTCCCAATGCCTACAACGATGGCTTTTCGATTAACTTTTGTGAAGGCTTAGTTTACAACGACGTGGTGGGTCATGAGTACGGACATGGGGTGGTGAATTTCTCTGTTTCTAATGGGTTGACATATGCTTATGAGTCAGGCGCACTTCACGAAGCTTACGCCGATATTTTTGGCGAAGCATTGGAGTATTATCGTACTGGGGCTAATGACTGGTTGATGGGAGCAGAGATAAATGTTCCTGGCTTGAGTTCGCCAATCCGTAGCTTAATTGATCCTGGTAGTGTAAATAGTGGTCTGGGCTTTGGCCCCGAAACGTTCTACGATTCTAATTTTTACTGTGGTAGTGGTGATGGCGGTGGTGTTCATCATAACAGCACGGTAGTATCCCACGCAGCTTATCTGATGGCAATGGGCGGCACTCATAATGGTTGTACCATTAGTGCTATTGGTCGAGACAAAGAGGAACAAATCTATTATCGAGCGTTAACTACTTATTTTACTAGCAGCACTGATTTCAATGATGCTTATACTGCGCTCAACTCGGCTTGTACTGATCTCTATGGTTCAGCTAGTGACGAGTGCGTGAATACCCGCCAAGCTTTACAGGCAGTAGAGATAGATCAGGGTGGAGCTTGTAGTAGTCAAGCGCGCACGACGCCAATTTGTGCCGTCTCTACCACTAGTTCACCCCCGACCATCACTAACCAAAGTCCAGCTGATGGTGATACTGTAGTGGACAAAGATAGTGATATTTATCTTGAAACACATAGCAATGCCATTGGTATAAATCCCAGTAGTTTAAATGTTACCATTGAAGGTCGGGCAATTATTTCCAGCGGGTTACCACAGACAGGACATGATGTAACATTTGATTACAATAACTCCGGTGGTTATGACATCACAATTAATCCCAATAGTAGTTTTAGTTATGGACAATCAGTGCAGGTAGTAGCTAGGGCGGCTGATTATAACGGCAACCTTGTTTCTTCTACTTGGTCATTTACTGTGGTTGATATTGATCCCAAAATTCTTTCTACCTCTGGTCCCGGCGAAATTACTCGTTTACAAGCTTATAATCGTCAAGGAAGTAAAGTTGGTTCCGAGATTGGTGGTCTTTTTCCCACTAGCTATACGGGAGGAGCCGGGATAGTAGCCATTGACCAAAGCAACAACGGCGTTAAGGATCAATTTTTAATTTTTGCTGCCAGCAATGGTGGTCCGCAAGCGCGGGTGATGGGTTTGCGCTCTGATGGCTCGACCGTACTCAAGGGGCAAATGTTTGTTTTTAACAGCAGTATCCGTGATGGTTTATCTATGGTAGCTGGTGACTTTGACAGTGATGGTTTTGAAGATGATGTGGCGGCTTGTTTGACGGGAGATCGTGCACCGGAGGTGAGGATTTATAAAGATGCCACCGGAACAGATAATTGGCAACTGCTTAATAGATTTACGGCTGCTTTTGGCAGTGTCGGCTGCAATCTTTCTACCTTTCAATATGACACTGGCGTTGTCGAGTTGTTAGTTACTCCTCATCATGGTCCCGCTAGTCCCAAAGTGTATATTTATACTGTCGGCGGTACTCTTAAGAAAAGATTTACTGCTTACGGATCGGGGGTAACCAATGGCCTGACCCCTTCTGGTATCGAGGATCGTATTTATACCACTCCTAATAACGGTTCTTCCCAGGTGTTGGCGTTTGACAGAAATGGCACCCAGAAAAATTTCTGGTGGGCTTACGCTGAGCATGTCCGTGGTGATTTTAAAAACGTTCCTGGTGATATTGATTTAGACGGTAAAGATGAGATTCTAATTTCTCCGATAGGCGCAAATGGTCCTCAAGTGCTAGCCTTTGAAGCTACTGGCAAGTGGCGCACTTGGCCTAACTTTTTTGCCTTTGGCGATGAGACACTGAGAAATGGAGTGGGGATTGCGGTGGTAGAGAATTGGCACGGGGTGAATTAAGTTTTTGTGAAAGTATGAACTAAAGGGGCGATTATGATTTCGCCTCTTTTTGATTGGACAACTTTTTGCTACCGGTAAAGTATTCCTTGAGGACGAAAATTATTACTAGCATTCCGATCAGAGCAATTGGCATTACGTGGCGTAGTTCTACGCCGGAATAGACTAAGGCAGCAGCTGATAGAAGAGCAACCAGTCCACCGACATCCCAACCCGTCTCACCAAAAGTCTGAAACCAAAGTCGGCTACGGCTTTTTTGCGCTAGGTTGTAATAGCCTGTCTCAGTCGGCACGTTGAAAAAGCAAAGAGCCAGAGCCATAACGACTTCGAAAATTATGATTGCTAGGATATCAGAAATAAAAAACGAACGAGCGATAATAACAATCGTCAGCAAGACTCCAGCGATGAGAATATTTATCCAACCCTTACCCTTGTCAGTCAAATGTCCCAGAAGGAGAGAGAAAACAATCATCAGTAAAAGTTCCATCCCCATTAACCAACCAAAGATGGAAATTTCGCCTACTAGGATAAATAATACAATTATCCAGAGAAATTCGTGAGCCGTATAAAGTAAACTCCAGCCCGCGTAAACCCAAAATCCGTGATGATCAGTTTTCTTAAAAGCCTGGCTGTAGTTTAATTTTATATCTTTTGGGATATTGGGGGTAAAAAGAAGGGGGAAAATAGCCAAGATCATAACAAATATTGTCACAAAATAGATTGCCCCAAAACCAAAACGATCAGCCAGGAAGCCACCTAAAATTGGAGCCGCCGCCGCCATTAGAGTTATAAAGGATTCACGTGCTCCTAACTGCTTACCGCGATGTTCGTTGTCGCCTAAGGTAGTGAAAAAAACATGATAGGGTAGCCAATAGAGGTTATCGATAATGGCAAAATAGACAATAAAAGCTAACAGCCAAAACCCTAGGCTTTCCACCTGGGCGATAATCGCAAAAATACCGGGATAGAGAAGAGTACCAATTATTAATCCCTTCTTGATACCGATTGCCTGAATTAATTTTAAGGCAAGCGGCCTAACTACCAGTCTAGCTGTGTGCACTGCTGCCCAGATTAGCAGTACTATGGGCAAAGATAAACCTTGCTGCAGGAAATAAATTGCTCCGAAAATATAAATAACATTGTCACCAAAAGCCACCAAGCCGGCATGGAGGTTGAGAAGGTTAATATTTTTATTCTCCAGAAATCCCATTTTGTTATTATATTAACAATTGTATGAGTTTTCTGGGCTTTAGGGAAGGCGTTTACCAGTTTTTTAGGCAAAGGGCGCGTAATTTACTCTAGACTAGAGGCAAGAAATATGTTATACTTACGGTAGCAGTTGAGAGTTTTCTTGTTTCCGATAAAAAACAAAAATAAAAACAAATATCATGCTAAAGAAGGCTTTTTGTCCTCTGATTAGCGCTGTAATCGTTGTCGCCTTTTTGTTTAACCTGGGCTTGATAGTCACAAAACAAGCACAAGCGGCGACTGTTTATATAGATGCCGATAATGTTAATCCTGGCTCAGGCACTGCAGAAGATCCTTTTCGCTCAATTGGCCAAGCAGCGAATGTTTCTTCTGCCGGTGATACCCTTCTAATAGACGGGGGAACTTATAATAACGCTAACCAGACGGCCAGTCCTTTTCCGATCACAATAAATAAGGAACTGATAATCCAAGGGGTAGACAGAGACTCAGTAATAATTGATGCTGGATATGGTACTAGCAACATATTTAATCTTTCCATAACCGGTGATATTTCAATCGAAAATATTACTTTTCAGGGCTACGATCAAAATATTGGTGGACGAGCGCTCAATATAACTCTTGGCGGTGGTGTTATCGGTGTTAATAATTGTAAATTTGATGGGCAGACTCTTAGTTGGTCGCCAATAATTACTAATATAAGTAATGGAGCTACGGTCAATATTCACCATTCTGAGTTTGTGGACAATAAATCAGAAGCAGTGCATTTTAATCGTGTTACTGACAGCGCCAACGTAAATTTTTATAACAACCTTGTACATAGTACAACTGGTTCGGTTTTAGGTATGGGGCCGATTGTTGGCGCCTTTAATCCCGATAACGGCACCTTAAACGCCTCATTTTACAACAATATTATTAGAGACCAGGAGAAAGGAGCAGTCATTTTCAACTGGTCAGGCTCAGCTACTACTCTGGGGTCTATCTATAATAATGTCTTCATCGGTAATACCTATGGTATTGATGTAAATGATATTAGTACACAATCAACCATCAGGAATAATATATTTATTGATAATACCACTGCCGTTAATGGTGGTAATTTTTCTGGTACTATTGGGTCAGCTACTTCAGACTTCAATGACTTTTATAACAACACTACTGACTACTCCAGTGTGACTGGTGGAGCTGGCGACATGTCTGATGACCCAGTCTTCATTAGCTATACTACAGGTATGGGGATGGATGAGATGAACCTCCGTCTTCAATCTAGCACTACTCTCATTGATGCCGGGACTAATGATGATGCTCCCACAACTGACTACGATGATAATCGTCGTCCTTTTGGCTCTGTTGTTGATATGGGAGTTTATGAAATGGACTATACTCCGCCAGAAATAGGCAGCCAATTACCGGCTGACGGCGAGACGGGGGTTGATCGTGAAAGATCAATTTCTTTTCATGCACAGGATAATGATACTGGCTTGGATACAGGTTCAGACGCCATCGTCGTTAATGTATCAGGGTCAGTATCTGGATCTGTCGCCGGTGATATCGAAATTTTCCCTCCCACCGATGGAGCCGAGGTGACCGATGAATTTATTATAACTTTTGTGCCACACAGCCCTTTTAGTTATAGTGAAGTAATAACAGCTGAAGTTAGTGTGATCGATATCGCCTACGAGCCTAACACTGCTACTTCTATCTGGACTTTCACTATCGGAGATGAGCCAAGACCAGAACCAGATCCGGAGCCAGATCCAGATAATGAGGAAACAGAGAATCAGAATCAAAACCAAAATCAGCTGCCGGCGCCAGAAAATGGTTTTATTGTCACTTCACCAGCTGGCAGCGGTGGACCCCATTATCGGCTGTATAAAGCAGACGGAACTTTATTGTCATCTTTCTTTGCCTATGACCAATATTTACGTGGGGGCTTTAAAGCTTTCCCGGCCAATATTAATGGCGTTGGTGGCGATGAAATAATTACAATTCCCGGTTGGGGATTAGGGCCGCACCTACGGGCTTTCACCCAAAGTGGTCAGGAAATTACCTCCTTTATGATTTATGACCCCGGTTTTCGTGGTGGCCTCCAGGGCGCAAAGGCTGATTTTGACGGCGATGGTCGGGAAGAAATTATCACCGCTCCCTCTGGCGAGGGTGGACCACAAGTCCGCGTTTTCCGCTATCGTAACGGCGTTTTTGAAATAGTTACTCAGTTTATGGCCTATAGTAACGTTTTTCACGGTGGAGTGAATATAGCGACTGGCGACTTAACTGGTGACGGTGTGCCAGAGTTAATAACTGTTCCCCGCTATGGTGGTTCGGCTAACATTCGGATTTACCAATACAACAATGGCCAGTTTGACTTGCTTGATTGGGCGATTGTTTATAATGAACGTTTTCACGGTGGTGCCAATTTGGCCACTGGCGATTTAAATGGAGACGGTAGAGCTGAATTAGTGGTTGCTCCTCGGAGTCAAGGTGGACCCAATGTTCGGGTATTCAGTCTCAATGCCGATAACAAAATCCAAGAAAAAGATAATTTTCTGGCTTATGACTCTACCTACCGCGGTGGAGTCGCTTTGGCCACTGGTGATGTTGATTACGACGGCGATGACGAATTGATTACCGCTCCGGCTAGCGCTGGTGGTTCTAATATTCGTGTCTACCAACACCGCGATGGTGATTATTCACAGTTACTCGATTGGTTTATGGTCGGGGGCGATGATAGTACTTTTCGTAGCGGTCTCAATATTCAGGCTAGCGATCTTAATTTAGACGGCCGGGCTGAGATTGTGGCTTCTCCACTGCAGGGAGGACCACGGGTTAGAGTTTATGCTTTAACTGGCAGTGAAATAGCTTTATTACATGGATTCTGGGCCTACGACGAAGGAAGCGTACGGAGCGATATTAGTATTAATCTCGGCCAACGCTAGTGTGCTAGTAAACTAATTTTTCTAAAGGCTGTCCTCGGCTAATTGGGCAGTCTTTTTTTATTGCAAACAATCTCTATAATGAACGTATAATATAGAGGGATTGCTGATTATACCCCATGGTAAATTCTTACGATGATCTCACCGATGGCCAGCTAGTTGAGCTAGCTAAAGTGAAGGCAGATGATTTTGCGCCCTTAGTTGAGCGATACCAAGAGCGGCTTTTTCGTTTTGCCAAGCGGATTTCGTACTTTTCCGATGAGGATACCGAGGATATTATCCAGGAAGTATTTATTAAGGTTTACCGTAATCTAAATGGCTACAATGATTCGTTAAAATTTTCTACTTGGATCTATCAGATTACACGCAATGCTGTTATAGATGCTATTCGAGCCAAACATACTCGTCCCCAAAATATCCACTTGGAAAAAGAGGAGATGGTGAATATTTTCAAGGCTAGTACTGATATTGCCAAGGAAACAATCGTTCGTGACCATTTTGATAGAGTTAAAAATATTATCGATGATTTGCCGTATAAGTATAAAGAAGTAATGATACTACGTTTTTTAGAAGAGAAAAGTTACGAAGAAATTATGGATATTATTAAGAAACCTAAGGGGACAGTAGCCTCACTGATCAATCGGGGACGAAAAATGTTGACTAAAGAGGCTCGCCAGCAAGGGTTAACGTAATTTATTAATATGAGCAAAGCTGACAGTCAAAAAATTGTCTCCGAGATTAAGGAGAAAAACATCAAACCAGAATCGAAGTTAAAACTCAACTGGAAGAATTATATTTTGTGGGGGGCGTTAGGTATAGTCATTATTCTCGGAGCTTTGGTCTGCTCTTTAGCGATGTTGGATATAGCAGACACTAATTTAAAGCTTTATAAAGGTTTAGGTTTTATGAAGTTTATCAGAATATTTGTAACTACTGCACCATATCTGCTAATAGCGCTGGCTGCTTTGATGTTGGGCCTGGGAGTGCTTTCTTGGCGGCAGACCAGACGTGGATACCGTCACAGTATTGTGGTCGTAGCTGGTATTATAGTACTAATCGTGACGGCTTTGGGTATCTTGGGGCATCTAGCTCAAGTAAATAGACGACTAGAAAAAGATTTTGTGGGGCAATTTCCTCAATTACGGGGACCAGCCAAATTTGAAGAGGGGCGTTGGTTGCAGCCTGAGCAGGGTCTCTTGGGTGGTGAGGCAATAGTGGTGATCACAGAGAGAATTGATCTGCGTGATTTTGCTGACAAAGATTGGCAGATATATTATTCTGAAGAAACTCATATACGTCCGGGGTATTTCCCTCGGGTAGGAGAGCGTATTGGAGTAATGGGTGAGGTGAAGGGCGAATCTGAATTTACTGCCTACGTTATTAGGCCACTGCCAGCTATGGACAAAAAGCTCTGGTGGAAACCAGGCCAGCGCCCCGGGGGGTATTAGTGATTTGCAAACTTCTCGCCGCGTTCTCGTAGTAACTAAGTGGAGGCGGGTAGGACAGCTAGCGCTTGCGTGCCTCCAGCCATATAAATAATTACAAAAAATGAGCAAGAACAGGAAAATCACAGCCGCCGCTTTTGCCATTGGTGCTCTCGCTCTGATGGTTGGAGTCTACGGCATTGGTACAACTTACGCCCAAGACAATGATGCCCACATCTCACTGATCCAGAAATTAGCCAGTAAGTTTGGTGTTGAAGAATCAGAGGTGCAAGCAGTTTTTGATGAGCACCAACAGGAAATGCAAACTGAGCGGCAGGCAGAGTTCTCAAATAAGTTGGATGAGGCAGTAGAGGCTGAAGAGATCACATCTGGGCAGAAGCAAGCAATTTTGGACAAGCATGAAGAGATGAAGAACAGGCACAAAGAACTGAAAGATCTCGATCCAGAAGAGCGTCAGGCTCAAATGCGAGAATTGCGTAAAGAAATGAGAGATTGGGCAGAAGAAAATGGGATAGATATGCGTGATATCGCTCCCAAGGGTGAAAAAGGCATACATGATGGTAAAGGAATGGGCGGGCATGGTGGTCCCCGTTTCTAATCGTCGGTAGCCGAAGATATGATCGAGGATTTACTCTGATCATATCGGGAGCTTGTCCTGTCTTGACGGGTAATGGCTTCTCAGGCAAAAGGCTCCCTTCTGGACACGGGGGGCTTTTTATTTTGGTGCTGGTTGCTGATAATAGTAATAAAGAGCTTTGCCTTTGTTTGCTGGTTCACTCGGAAGAATAAAAACAAGTTTTACTCTTCACTTATTCACTGCGCAAATAAAAAACAGCAACGTTGCAATTAGACGTGCTGTCTAGGGGCTATAATAGTCAACGAAGTTTATGCCCAATTAAGGCTGCCAGATATACCAGCGCTGCTAGCAAGATAATTACCGGTCCGGTTGGCCAATTGAGATAATAGGAGAGAAAAAGGCCAGCTACGGTAGAAAATCCACTAATAATAACTGACCAAATAATAATTCCTTTGAGTGATTTGCTAAGTAGCTGAGCGGTAGCAGCGGGCAGCGTCAGTAGGGCAATAACCAAGATAATGCCAACTACTTTGATCAGAACCACTACTGTCAGGGCGATCAGGGAAAGTAAAAATAGATAAATAGGCAACACCTTGACATTTGTTACTTGGCAGAATTCTTCGTCAAAAATTATCGCCAAGAAACGACGAAAGAAAACAACAATGCTAACTAGAACGATAACATCTAAAGTAGCTACCAGCCAGATGTCCCCAGTGGTGGTGAGTAATATATTACCAAATAAATAGCTAAATAAATCAGATATATAACCAGGAGTGAGAAAGACAAAGATCAAGCCCACTGACATGCCGACGGCCCACATGGCGCCAATCAGCGCATCTTCGTTAGACTTTGATTTCTTACTGACAATACCAATGCCAAGAGCTGATAGCACACTAAAAATAGTGGCTCCTAGTATAGGATTAAAGCCAAAGAAATAGGCGATGCCCAAGCCACCGAATGAAGCATGTGCGACTGCGCCAGAGATGAACGATATTTTCTTTAGCACAATCAAGCTACCAACAATACCAGCGGCGATACTAGCTAGTAGGCCGATCAGAAGTGCATTCTGAAAAAAATTGTAACTGAGAATTTCGAGCATAACTAATGTTTTTTTAGTACGCGGTGGGGGATGCCGTGGCCGAGTAACTCAATATCGCATTTATATCCAGATTTTATCATCGTTTCATTGATTTCTCCACCGTCATGCAGAAAAAGTGTTTTATTAAGACAGGCTATTTTATTGATATAGGGCGAGATCATGCCGATGTCATGTGATACGACGATAATTGCAATTTCTTGATTAAGTTTTTTGAGTAATTCAAAGAAGTCAGTTTCGGCTTTGGTATCGACGCTACTGGTCGGTTCATCGAGAATTAGTAATTTGGGATCACGTACGAGTGCACGGGCGATTAATACCCGTTGTCTTTGTCCGCCGGAGAGTTCACCGATTCGTTTTTTGGCCAAATCAACTAGGCCAACCTTTTCTAGAACCGCGGTAGCTTTTTTCTTATCCGACCCGATAAAACGCTGCCAAGTCTTTTTATTTCCCAATAGCCCCATTAAGACCACTTCTTGTACATTGATAGGGTAGTCGAGGTCAATCTTAGCGTATTGAGGAACATAGCCGACCTGTCGTCGAGCTTTTTTTGGGCTTTGGTCGAAAACTTTCGTTGATCCCTTATCAGGCGATAATAGTCCGAGGATTATTTTCAGGAGGGTGGTCTTGCCACCACCATTAGCACCGATAATACCCAAAAAATCTCCAGGTTTGACAACTAGGTTAATATTTTCTAGCACTTTTGTTCCCTTAACATAAGAGAAGTCTAAATTATTTATTTCTACAATATTTTTTGTTGTCATCTCGTTAGTTATTAGCGATGGCATCACCGATTTTTTTAAGGTTGGTAATAAAATCCGCCGCCAACGGGTCAATTTGTACTACATTACCGTTGATTTCCGTAGCCACGGTCTCGGCATTTTTAGGGCTAAATTGTTTTTGAACAAAAACGGTTTCAGCCCCTTCTTTTTTAGCTTCCGCAATTAATTCTTCTAATTGAGCAGCCGTCGGTTCTTTACCGTCAATCTCCACGGGGACTTGAATTAACCCGTAGTCATCCAGAAGATAGCCGAAAGAGGGATGATAAACGATAATCCTCTTGTTATCCAGCTGGCCGAGCTTTTCTTTCAAATAGGTATCGGTTTCACTTAATTCTTGGACGTATTCTTCTCTATTTTGCTCGTAATAGTTTTTATTATTAGGATCTATTTCGCTAAGGGCAGCAGTGATATTTTGGGAATATATTTTAGCGTTTGTAATAGATAGCCAAGTATGAGGATCAGGTTGATCAATTTTGTCTGCGTGAGTATTATCTTCAAGTTCATGGATGCTTTCAGGTTCATCTGTATGGTGATGATTGGTTAAATCGCGCAAAGTTATCCCAACTGAACCATCTATCACTTTCATGTTGACGTTCTGAGCGACGATCTTATCCATATTAGTTTTCTCGAATTCAACCCGACCAGCCTTAACATAGAGATCTGCTTTGGCAATCTGGGTGAGTTGCTGGGGGGTTATTTCATAAGAGTGAGGCTCGTATCCAGGAGGGATAATAGCTTCGACTGTCACTTTGTCACCGCCGACTTGGCTGGCGAATTCAGTTAAAGGGAGGATACTGACAATGATTTTTATTTTGCTGTCAGCGGGAGACTGGCTGTTGTTTAAATTGCAGCCGGTTATTATCGCAACACTGATCAACAGCGTTAAAATGATTATCGAATTAGATATTTTTTTCATCTTTACTGATTTATAACTCCATTATTGCATTTATTGCTAATGACTGGCAATTAAATATTTAATAGTTTCCTAACTTAATTCCCCGAGCGTAAGCTCGAGGGATGCAGTTGATTCCGCCAGTAGGCGGACGAGCTTGCTCGTATTAGGGTAAAACCCCGAGTGTAAGCTCGGGGAAGTTTATGTGGTTGGCTTGTCTAAATATAAAAAAGAGGGTCTTAGCTGGTCAAACTAGCCCTCAGATTGGTTAGCGTTGTTTGAGAGAGTCCACGGGATGATATCAACATATTTATAGGCTAGAAGTATTTTGCCTTGACTAGGAATTACCGCCAAGGTAACATATCAACATATATTGATATGTAATAAATATGGCTGCAAAACTAGAGAATATATTCAAAGTACTGTCCGAGCCGAATCGATTGCGAATTCTAAAATGTCTGGAAGACAGTGAAAAATGTGTTTGTATGATTTATAAAAAATTAGATCTTCCCCAAAATCTGATCTCTCATCATTTGGCAGTGATGAGAAAACACAAAGTACTAAATTATCGACGAGAAGGGAAGAGTATTTATTATTCAGTAAACC
The DNA here is from genome assembly GCA_018818965.1 of Patescibacteria group bacterium. GTDB lineage: Bacteria > Patescibacteriota > JABMPQ01 > JABMPQ01 > JABMPQ01 > JABMPQ01. The sequence goes on from JAHJQX010000018.1 coordinate 17,626, forward strand.
AAGAAACTTTTAAAGTTTTAAATAAGTTTGTAAAGCGACTAGATAAATATCAATGTTGGATAGAATAGTAGATTATTTAGTATACAATTTATTGCCCTTGAATCCCGAAACTAGACTAGGGGAGAGCGTGAATTATTTTCTTTATGATGTGCTGAAAATATTACTCCTAATTCTCTTGGTTGTATTTGTAGTATCTTTTTTAAGAACTTATCTACCGCCGGAAAAGATTAATCGAATATACGCCAAACAGCGATTTGGCCTTGGTAATTTGATGGCTTCTATATTTGGAGCGGTAACACCCTTCTGTTCTTGCTCTTCTATTCCAATTTTCATTGGTTTTTTGCAAGCCAGGGTGCCAGTTGGGGTTGCCTTTTCTTTTATTATTACTTCACCTTTAGTCAATGAAGTAATGTTAATAATGATGGGCGGGTTGTTTGGCTGGAGAGTTGCTGTTATTTATGCGTTGGCTGGTATTTTAATTGGCACTCTGGCAGGAATTATTATTGACAAGTTAGGGTTAGGTAAAGGCATTATATTGAAGGTAAAAGAGCAAGAAAGTAAATTATTGGACTTGTCCTACATGCCCAGAGGTCTAAAGGGTAAAGGTGAATACGCTTGGGCTCAAACTAAATCTATTTTCAAGAAATTATGGTGGATCATATTAATTGGAGTGGGGATAGGGGCGATTATCCATGGCTATATACCAGCCGAAGTTTTTACTGACTATTTGCATATAAATTCTATCTTAGCAGTGCCAATTGCCGTCTTGGTGGGTATTCCACTATATGCTGGTTGTTCAACTATGGTGCCAGTTGTTTTTGCTATCACGGCCAAGGGAATACCACTGGGGACTGCCCTGGCTTTTTTGATGTCAGTAGCTGGACTTTCTGCTCCCGAAGCAGTGATGCTAAAGAGGGTGTTGTCTTGGAAGCTACTCAGCCTTTTTTATCTGATTGTAGCAATTGGGATAATAATAGTGGGGTATGTATTTAATCTTTTTGGTTTGTAAATTGTATAGTCCGATAGCCGCTACATCTTTAAAAAAGTAAACAAAAAACCCCGCGCTCGCGGGGCTTTTGTTAACACGTAGCTTAAGAAACTAGTGATACTTTGGTAGCGTTTGGTCCTTTTTCGCTTTCGCCAACCTCGAATTCAACTTCGTCACCTTCTTTAAGGTCATTGAACTCTACGCCTACCAGCTCGTTGGAGTGAAAGAATAGATCCTTTTCCTCACCCTCACGGGCGATGAAACCGAATCCACGATCAGTCAAGCGAGCAATCTTACCTTTTTCCATTTTGGTACGATAATCTTATAAATTAACACGCGGTATAATGCAAAGAAGAGTTCGACTATGCTATTCTCGCAAACCGTTAGCACTCTTCGATGATATAGCATAAAAGATTTTATGTCAACCCCTAATGATTAGAGCTGTCTTAGAACCCGTTTAGCTTTAAGCTTAGCCTCACGGGGGTCAGATTTGGTTTATTGATCTTTTGCCAGGCTGTGTATTGTCGTGATTTCTGATTATTTTCTAATATTATAAAGTGTCTTTTTATCAAGATGCCAACGATTTTTCCAGCCACTATCATTACGACCAGCATCGAATAAAGTTGCTTTTTTTTGCCAGGCTTCCTCTAGAGCTTTAACGACAACATACGAACCTAAATTTGGTACCTTCTCAATGTTTGATCCAGCCATAATGTATGTGTAAATGTTTTTGTATAGCAAAGAAAATGAAACCGCTTCTTTTACTCCGTCTACTATAAATGATTGTAGCGACCATTCCCAAGGTAATTGCAATAGATTACGGAATGCTTCTTGCTGTTTTTCTTCTTTGAATGATGACTCTGAGCCAAATCGTTTAACATTAAGCTCAAAAAGCAATTCCAAGTCTTTCGGCTCGTCTTTAATTATTTCAATTTGGTGTTTGTCTAGTTGGCGAATTTTTTTACGGATGTTACTTCTCGACTTTGAGCTAAATTTTTTTTGCAAGAAATCTTCAAAATCCTGATAATTTTCAAGAGACAAATAATATGTTTCGTCATAAGGTTGGTAATTTTCTAAAATTGGATCTCCATCCATAAAATCACGCAGATAAATTTTTTCGGTGATCTGACGTAAAACATGCTGGTAGAATTTAATTGCTAAAGGTTGATAATTCCTGTCTATCAGGACGTGATTATATTCCATAAAATCCCCACCAAAATATTCTAGGAATTTATTTTTGTTATTGTATTGAAGTGGTAGTAGCCCGATTAGTTTGTTGTTAATATAACCAGCGTAAAAAGCGAGAGGAAAATTACTAGGCGCGAAGAAAGCATATCGGAAATCCCATTCATCATAAGGGCATAGTCGTGGCGATAAACTATCCCAACATATTTTTGCGGTGTCGATGTCAGTAACTAGTTTGAATTTTATGTCGGGCATGTTTTAGTTTAAAATACTGGGCTTTTCTTTATATCTTTGGATAGCAGAATTTAGCAAGTCTTCGATGAATGAAACCACTGGTATTTTAGCAATTTTTAAAATATTTTTTATTTCCTGAGTATTCCTGATCAGAGGTTGAGCTTCGATATTAGTGACAATTGGATTGTGATCATCATCAACTAATATTTCGACTAATGCCAAATCAGCACAACCTAGAATAGAAAATGAATCAAAAGCCATCTCGGTAATTAAAGTATTTAACTTTCTATTGAACTTCTTCGGGGAGGAAATCTTAGCTTGGTTATTGCCGTATTGGACAATAGGGAAAGCGTTCAAATTATGAGGAGGATTTCCATAAATTAATACGTGAAAAGTTTGCCCTTTTATGTATTCTTCTAAGTAAGCTGGCGCAGTAAAGTTGTTGGTGATACTTCTGATTTTTGAAACTACTTTATTTTTGGTTTTAATAATTTGCCAGGAGTTATTATCCATGGTGCGGGGATAATTTTGTTTTTCTCGTACTTTGACAGGAAAGTTCAGATCAATATCAAAAGCATCAGATTCAGAATTAATAAATTCCCATTCAATAATGGGTATTTCGTGAAAGCTGAGCAGCTTTCTTGTTTTTAACGAGTCTTTTGTCAATTTGTCGCAGAATAGATCTGATCCAATAATCGGAATATTCAGAGGTTCGATCAAGGCTTGAATAGCTGATGATTCCTTATTGTAGTCATCTGTTAAATTAAGGAGTAAATGGATATTATATTCTTTAACCTTCTGTCCAAAATTGGTAAGGTCGTTAAAGTCTAGAAAAAATAATTTAAATCCCTTATTTTGCAGTTTGGTTTTTACGGATTGAGTCAATAATGAATCGGTAGCCCGACCATTTTTTTTAGGATTAATAATCCCAATATTTATACTTTGATATGCATTATGTTTTATTTTTTCTAACTTCGCTGCCTTGACGAGAAATTCTTTTTTAAAAGTAGCGGCGGCGAATTTGTTTTTCCTTTCTGTCTTACCGATTGAAGACAGTGAATGAAAACGAGCGATCTCGTAGTGCACACATTTTATTGCTTCTTCAAGATTGTCTTGAGCATCATTAAAATTATCTCCTTTAGTAGTTATCCAACCGAGAAATTCGTAACCGTCAGGAGGGGACAGAACCGGGTCACCAATTTTTTTGTGAAATTTTAGTTCGAGAATATTTTTTTGTTTTTTAATTTCCGAATCAATTTCAAATTGCGATAAAATTCCGGAATGTTCAGGGAGAAAGTCTTGGCTAATCAAGTAGTCGAAAGGTTTTTGGGGCTTAATTATTTTAGGAAAATTAACGCCGAGAGCAATTTTAGCGGCGTATTCAATTAAATCAACGTGCCAAGCATAATTGATAAAAGCATGGATTTCATCTCCACCCATCCGTAGATTTACTTCAATTGGTACCGGTCCTTCATTAGTAACTTTAGCCTCAAAGTGGATGCAGCCGTTTTGGATATTAAGTTTTTCTAATGTCTCGTCAGCCATAGCAATCAGTGCCTCCTGATCATCAATCGGTAAGTTGGAAGGGATTGAATGTCCAGTTTCCAAAAAATATGGCTCAGCTGTTTTGTCGTTATCAGAGACAGAAAAAAATTTCATTCGACCATTTTGCAATAAAATGTCGATATCAACTTCGTCTCCATCAATATATTCTTCTACTATAATGTCTAAGCCGTCAGTCAGAGCTGATTCTACTTCAGTAGAAAGAGATTTTTTGATGTATAAATAAGCGTCTTCTAGCTCCTGGGGGTTATTTATTTTAATAACATAGGCGCTACTTGAACCATAAGCTGGCTTGATAACTAAGGGAAAACGTAAATGTTTTTTTACATAATTTAGATCCTTTTTTGTCCTAACTAATTGATTTTGTGGAGTTGGTAAATTATTTTGCCGACAAAAATCGCGGAAAAGATATTTATTCCTAGCTTTTTGAGCAGTTGCGTGAGGGATGCCAATCAGATTAAAAGCGTCAGATATTTTGGAGGTTAATAGAACATCATCTTCCCAAAAGGTAATGACCCCTTCAAACATTAAATTGGGATGCTCGGAAGCAAAGGCTTTGGCTGCTTGCAAAGATTCCTGATGATTGGCGGTGTCAGCCAAAATCCAATGATCAACGTATGGCTTAGCCCAGTTTATTTCCTTATTTAGGGCAATAATAGTTAACCCGAGTTTCTTGAGTCTTTCAACAGTGAATTTTTTTTTGATAGAGGAGCCGGTATTTACCAAAAGGATTTTTTTCCCTAAAAATTCCTTTTTGCTGTTACTCATTTTTTAAGATATTAACTAATTTCAAAAATAAATAAAAAAGGCCAACACAAAATCGGCTTCTTTTGGTAAGAATTATTTAGTTGTAATAGTTCGCTTCGTTGCTTAGCCGAAAGCGGGTCAAAAAAACCTCTTCCCGGAGGTTCATCATTTTCACCCTGATTCATTTCTGTTTTAGTAGAAGTAAATTATTCAGTACCTGAATTTTAGCTAGTATTCATTCAACCGTCAATGTTATTTTAAATTTATTGTCCCACAATCCGACCGTCTAACTTCTTCCAAAAACCTGTTTAAGCCTTAAAATATCTCAACTCCAGGAGCTATAGAGGGTTAGAATTTGTTTCAACGATTAAAATAAAAATATTTCAATATAAAAATTTTGGTATATAATTAATATATATCAAAAAAATATGGAAGAAGAAGTCGATATTAAACAATTAATTGCTTCAGTCCCAGAATTCAAATTTATTTGTTGGCAAAAGCAGAAAAGGGAATTTATCCAAAATATTTGGCAGCGAATGTCGATTATTTCTAATCAGCCAAGTGACATCATTGCCGAAGAGTCGACCAGCGATGAATTGGATCGTTGGCTAGATATCTGGGAACAGAAAATTAGTATAACAAGTAGAATTGGAATTAATATTAATTCAGCAGATCCCTGGGCATTAATTCGTGTGCGGAAGGGGTGGTTGAAATCTTTTTGGCATCGATTGATCAATAAAGATTTTCTTATAAAGGTTGATGATAAGTACTACGGTATCCAAGAGGAAGAACACTGGTACGGAGTCCATATCATAGACTACAAATAATGAATAAGATAAGCAGTAATTTAATCTACGATTATAAAAAAGCAAGAACCGATGCCCGATTAGATATTTCTCGGGGCAAAGTTAAAATATTTTACCTTGCTGCAGGAATTGTACCGATCCCTTTTGGTATTAAATTAGGGCAGAATTTACCAAAACACGAAAGGGCATGTTTTGGTACAGGCTGTACAGATCAAATTAATTCTCCTGATTGTCCCAAAGATTATAAAAGATATATGAAAGCCATAGAAGGATATGCTGGGAATTATAATTCAGAGATCGCTAGGTATTATGGGTTAGATCTGCTCGAATAAATAAATCTTTTCTATTCAGACGAAAAATCTAGATGTAATAAATAAAATCCCGAAGAGAAAATAATAAAATATTGATAGCCAGAAAAAGCCACTACGCTGTTTTCCATAGATCGGAGCAAAAAATGCACCAACGCCAAATCCGCCTATTTTTCCTTTAATTATTCCTTTAGTATCAGCAGTTAAGATAATTATGCCAATAATTTCTATAATTATTGATTGTAGTATTTTCGTCATTTATTATTTCCTCAGAAACGCAATAACTTTTAATAAAAAAACCAGTGCAATGTTTTTGACTGGGATTAAAATGATCACTTAATATTTAATTTTTGGAGCAACAAAGTATGAGATCACAGAAAAGAGCAATGGCAACACAAGATGCCGCCAATTTATCACCTCAGAGAATGATAGCATTGCGACGATTGCAATCATCGCTACTCCTGAACATGACCCCCAGATTATTATTTTCTTGCCCGATATTATTTTTTCTGAGCAAGATTTTGATAGAATGGAGAAAATGCCCATGGCTCCCAACATTAGGGCGCTGGAGCATAGATAGTAAAGAGCTTCCAAGGGTCACCTCCGTTTTAGTATGATCATAATAGTTCACTTTGATACATTGTCAAGGGTCGTTGCATTGCGGCGTCAAGTTTACACTTGAGAGTCACTGAGTTCACTTCGATGGCATTTGGATTGTATGTCATTTCAACTCTTAAAATGGATTTACTCCGCGTGTTAGAGCGTGTTAGAACCTGTTTGGTATTTTATCCCCGACCATCTTGTCATTAGGCCGCATAAACCATCCCTTAGTCCTATTTGCCACCTTAACTAAGGCCAGCATAACTGGCACCTCCACTAAGACACCAACGACCGTGACTAAAGTTGCCCCTGAACTTAGACCAAACAAGACAATGGCCACCGCCACCGCTAATTCAAAGAAATTACTAGCTCCGATCATACTAGCGGGAGCAGCAATGTCATGAGTAACCCGCCATATTTTGGCCCAAACGTAGGCCAGGAAGAAAATAAAGCAGGTTTGGATTATCAACGGCACCGCTATTAAGCCGATGTGTAGTGGATTGCTTAAAATAACCTCACCCTGAAAAGAAAAAATAATGACTAGGGTAAATAGTAAGCCTACTTCTGTAATCCCTTTAAATTTTGGGAGGAATTGCTTTTTAAAATGCTCACTACCGTTTTTCTTTATCTGTCCCTTTCTTGTTAAGTAGCCTGCTAAAAAGGGGATGACCACAAACAATCCGACCGACAAGGCTAGAGTGTCATATGGGATAACAACGCCGCCAATACCCAAAAGAAGCGAAACGATAGGCGCAAAGGCTACGAGAATGATAAGATCATTGATGGCCACCTGGATTAAAGTATAAGTAGCGTTACCTTTAGTGAGATGGCTCCAAACAAAAACCATGGCTGTGCAAGGGGCGGCTCCTAAAAGTATTGCTCCCGCGATATATTCTTTGGCTAAAGCATCGGCGATATAATTTTGGAATATTATGTTGAAAAACAGGAAGGCAAAAAAATACATGGTGAAAGGTTTGATTAGCCAGTTTGTCACTAGAGTAACAGTTAGACCTTTCGGCTGCTTAAAACATTTTTTAACACAAGAGAAATCAACTTTCAACATCATCGGGTAGATCATCAGCCAAACCAGAATGACTATTGGCAGAGATACACTAGCGTATTCGAATTTACCTAATGTTGTAGGGACGATAGGTAAGTATTTACCTATCAAGACCCCCGTGACAATACACAAGAATACCCAGACGGAAAGATATTTTCCGAATAAACCAAGCGCTTTTTTAGTGTTACTAGAATTTGTAGTATTTTTACTCATGCTGCTAAATTATATACTGTGCATATTAGTTAGACAAGATTGATACAAGCCGTATCCTATCCCAACCAAAGAAGAGGCCTCACACCTCTTTTTCTATTACCTAAATTAAGCTAGCTTAAGCCTAAAACTCCGCGGGCTAGACTACGTTAGAACCTGTTTGGCACTTTAAACTTAGCCGCACAGGGTCAGATTTGGTTTATTGATTGCTATTTAATAATACTTTCTAAACCCTCCACCCACCCTAAACTTCCACATTTTTCAGTGACAAATATCTTTTTAACTAAGCCTTGAGTGTCGTCTACACTTAAGCTATTTTTGAACTTTTCTATTATGATGCCAGGATTAACCTCAGAATTTTTTACAAGCATAAACTTTCTACTAACTCTGATTAGCTCAAGATCAGCCAAAGAATCACCGACAGCCATTGTTTCATTATGGGAACAATTTAACCTTTTTTGGATTATTTCTGCTGCTGAACATTTATTTGCGCCTTTAATAACTAGATGGTAAGCATGATCTCGCGTCTCATCGGAATTTGAAATTTCAATGAAGCCGTTGTCTACAATTTCCAGATAGGGAAAATTATTAAGCAAAAGCTTGTTGAATAATTTAAGGTCTATATTTCCTCTCAAAAGAACCGTGCCTCTTTTGTTCATAATATTGTTTTTTGGATCACCTGGCCGACCGTCCTTAGGAGTGAAAATTAAAAGTTTTTCTTTTCTTGTTTTAGCCTTCTCTAACAGTAAGTCTACAGCGCCGACTATATACATCGCATCATGACTATTTGTCTCGGATAAACAGTTCAAAAAGTTATCATTATCCTCATAGCTTTTTAGATCTCCATGGTTGATGATTTCTTCCTCTCCATAAGATATGATAGCTCCTAATTCAGCAATAAATATAGGAGAAAGTTGGTTTTCCTTAACTATTTTACTAGCTTCTTTTATTGATCTTCCAGAAACCAATGAAACAGTAATACCTTTCTTTTGAAGGATCTCTTTTAGCTTTCTGGCTGGTGCTAAAACTTTACCCCCTTGGTTTGCATAGGCGCCATCATAGTCGGTAAGTATTAGTTTAATCATAAAGTGGATGTTATCTAATTGCTTAGATGCATTATATATGAGCAGCCTGGCTAAGTCCATCACAATCGGTTCGACCGTCCGATCCCCGTCCAAAACAAAAAGGCTTAAACAAGCCTTAAAATGGATTTACTCCCGGGGTCGGGCAGGTTCCGAACTCTAAATTGGGGTAAAATAGCAGATAATTTGGCTTTGGTGCAGAATCAGGCTTGTTTTACAGCGGTAGATTTGGTTTATTGATTGGCCGTCGCATTAATTATACAATCCCTGTCATATTTGCTACAATCAATGTAACTTGCTAATTAAAAATAAAAAAATGAAAACTAAAGTATTCGCCAAGAGATACTCCGCCGGAGTTGCCGTGTTTATTTTCACTTTTGTTGGTTTTCTGGTTCTCTTCTGCCCCGGTCTCTCTTCAGCCGCTTCTATTATTACCGGTGCTGGCTCGGGCGGCGGTCCGCACGTACGGTCTTTTGACGAAATTGGCGATGTTGAAGATGAGCCGGATAAGCTCATGGCCTATGCTAATTCTTATCGGGGTGGAGTACGAGTAGCCACGGGTGATATTGATGCTGATGGCGAAGATGAGATAATAACAGGGACAGGTGAAAACGGTGGTCCTCATCTGCGGGTCTTTGAAAAGGATGGTACTCAACGGGGGATAGAATTCTTTCCCTTCGATAGTAAATTCCGTGGTGGCATGGACGTGGCAGCTGGTGACTTTGATGACGATGGCAAAGAGGACATTGCGGTTTCCCAGTTCTCCAATGGTCAGGCTTGGGTTAAGGTCTATCGTTATAATACTGCCAAAACTGTTCTTTTCGAGGCTAATGTTTTTGGTAATATAGAATGTGGAGCGACGGTGGCGATGGGAGATGTAGATGACGATGGCAAAGATGAGTTAATCGTCGGTGCTGGTACCGGGGGTGGACCTTTAGTACGGGTTTATGATTATAATGAAAACAGCCAAACCGGCACTCTCAAGCCGATCCAATTCTTTGCTTTTGCAGAAACTACCAGAACAGGCGTGGATGTGGCGGCCGGTGATACTGACGATGATGGGAAAGCAGAAATAGCAGTTTCCCAGTTGAAAAATGGGCAGGCCTGGGTCAAGGTTTATCGCTATAATAATGAGCAAACAGTGTTAGGCAACTGGAATGCTTACGGTGACCCGGCGGTAGGAGCGAACATCGACATGATTGATATTGATGACGATGATGAAGCAGAGATCATCACTGGTGCTGGTAATGGCGGTGGGCCACAAGTGAGAGCCTTTGAGGAAGATGGCACTCTCAGCGAAGAAATGGACGACTTTTTTGCATATGATTCTAAATTCCGTGGTGGGGTGGATGTAGCCGGCTTTACGGAAGAGTCCACTTATACTAGCCCCTGGAATGTTGAGGGCGAAAAAATTATCGCCGAGCCTCATTTTTTTGATGTTAGCGTCGTTCAACTTAGCGATGGTAGATACCGAATGTATGGGGAATTGTATGGTTCTATTAAAAGCTACGTTTCAGATGATGGGCTTGATTGGAGAGCAGAGGCAGGAACCAGAATGGAGAGCGCTGCTTTTCCTTATGTGACTGGAATTACTGGTGGATGGCGGATGTTCTATGTTCCCGCAGGAGGAGGGCTAGAGCAGAATCAGTTTTTGAGCGCAGTTTCATCTGACGGTTTGACTTTTACCCAAGAGGATGGGATTCGTTATACAGCGGGGAGTGAATGTGATACCATCAGCGGTCCTAGGATTATAGAGCTGGACAATGGATCTTCTCGACTTTATTATACCGGAGTAAGTGGTTCTGGAAGTTCAGAGCGGTCAGACATTTTTAGCGCTGTAGCTAGTGATGGTTTAAATTTTACTCACGAGAATGGGATGAGGATAAATTCTACTGTTTCTCCTCTAATTGGTTCGCGGGCTGCCCACGCTTTTCCTATTGAAAATTCGGCAGGGGAGATCGAGCTTTACTTTGCCGGGGCGACTGGCAATGGTGGGGGGATTTTTTCCGCTGTCTCTAACAATGGACTTGATTTTACTATAAATCCTTACCCACAAATTCAAGAGTTAGGTAATAGTATTTCTCCGCAAGATCCCTACATTATAGAGACAGGGAATAATTGGCGAATGTATTATGGTCTTTATCGAGGAGCTGAAGTAGTTACTGAATCAGGGATTTACTTAGCCGATAAGGCGACTGATTAATTAATTGAAAATCATTTTCATGTAGTCATCAGGCGATTTGTCATCATGCTAGTAATTTCACATACTAAATCTCCGGACGTGGTTTTTTATTACCAAAAAAGAGGCCTCAGAACCTCTTCTTTTATTACCTCAATTAGGCTAATTTAAGCCTAAAACTCCGGGAGATAGAGATGATTAGAACTTGTTTGATATAAACTAGCCAAGCTCTTTTACCTCTTCGAGAACTTTTGCCTCATGACCAGTTCTAGCGTAGTCTCTAATGGTAAATTCGACTCTTGTATCATTTCCATTAATATTGATCTCTCTAGTCAGCTTACGAACCTCTGCTTCACTTGCTCCAGGATTTTTCATGTCTAATATTATGGTAGGACGTTCAGAAGTAAAATAAGCATTATCTGTTAGCGCTAGATGTAATTCTTTTGTAGTTTTAAATTGACGATTCTCTAACAAACTATTCAAGGTTTGATCTAATAAAAAATCAAGACTTAGATTTGGTTCCCCGACTTCTCCTTTGCTAGGTGTATGACGATCTCCAGCCATAGTATATTATAATTAAAAATAAGATAACTTTATTATACAAATGTATTTTTTTCATAACAAGAGAATATATTGTTTTATGGTGGACATTTTTTTATTACATCAGGTTCGAACTCTAGCTCGAGGGCGCCAAAGTTAGAACTTCTCCCAAACAGAAATACCCCTTAAATTAGGGATATTTTCGGAATATAAATTTCAACTCCCGGGGTCGGGCTCGAACCGACAACCTACTGGTTAACAGCCAGTTGCTCTACCATTGAGCTACCCGGGATTAATTTAGTGTGTTTTTTAGATGTCTTCCAATGTATTTTCTTCCTGCACAAGATTTATAGTATTTCTCCTTCTTTGTCGCATCCTTTTGTGATGTAAAAGCTTCATAATAAATCAACTCCAACTTACCCCGATGCTTAGTAGATTTAACTTTTCCATCTCCATGTTCTTTTATCCTCTTTTCTAAATTCCCAGAATAACCTACATATAGTCTGTCGTCTTTGTCGCATTTCAAAACGTATACGTAATACATAATTATAACACTATAGTCAGTTGCTCCCCGCCTCGCTTCGACTACGCCGAAGGCGAGTCGAGGCGGGTACCATTGAGCTACCCGGGATTATTTAGTTGTAAAACCCTGCTCATCAACGAGATGAGCGCAATTTCCTCCTAATACTCTTCTAGCTTCCTAACATACTCGTGTTCGCGAATCTTTTCAAGAGCTTTGGCCTCAATTTGACGAATACGTTCACGCGTCACTCCAAATTCTTGCCCCACTTCTTCTAAAGTATGGGCAACACCATCAGCCAAACCAAACCGCACTTCCAAAATCTTCTGTTCACGTGGAGTAAGATGTTGCACAATTTCTTTAATGTGATCTTTCAATAAGCGGCGCGAAGCAGAGTGATCCGGCGCGATACTCTTCACGTCCTGGATAAAATCACTGAGTGTACTGTCATCTTCTTCTTCACCAACTGAAGCGTCTAGGGAAACCGTCTCTTGCGAAATTTTAATTATGTGCCGCACCTTAACAATCGGTAATCCCATCTCGGCGGCGATTTCTTCTGGGGTAGGCTCACGACCCAGCTCTTGCACCAAGTGTCGCTCAATTTGCGTAAATTTATTAATGGTCTCAACCATGTGCACTGGAATACGGATAGTGCGAGATTGGTCAGCTAGTGCTCTGGTAATCGCTTGTCGAATCCACCAGGTAGCATAGGTAGAAAACTTATAGCCTTTCTTGTAGTCAAATTTTTCTACTGCCCGGAATAGACCAAGATTACCTTCTTGGATCAGATCGAGTAGAGTCAGATTACGGCCGACATATTTTTTAGCGATGCTAACAACCAAACGCAAGTTAGCTTCAATCAGTTTTTGGAAAGCAAATTCGTCCTCGGCATCTTTTTTCTTAGCCAAGAATACCTCTTCTTTAGCAGTCAAGAGAGGAACTTTGCCAATCTCACGCAAGTACATCTGGATTGAATCAGAGCTGATGGCGACCAAATCCATCCGCGAAGGCCTCTTCTTTACTTGTTTTTTCTTTTCTTCTTCAGTGAGAAGTTTGGCTATTGGCTTGGTTATTTCAACGTTATATTTATTAAACAATTCGATAAGATCCTCTAGCTCATTAAGGTGGTTTTCTATTTCGGGGATAGCATGCAGAATTTCTTCTTCAGTGACAAAATTTTGATCCCGCCCTTTGCTTATTAAATATTCAATTTTTGCGGGATCCAATTCTGGGGAGGGGATAGTGAGTACCTGACTGGTTATTTTTCTACTGGCAGTTTTTGGGGACGGTTTAGTTTTTGCCCCTTCACTTTTGGGCTTGCGATGTTTTTTCCCAATCGTCGATGTTTTAGAATGATAAATCCGACAACTGCGGCAGTAATATTTTTCGCCCGCTGTTTTTTTCTTGGCTCGAATTTTGTTCACCGATTTACGCATCGTTTTTTTACGAGAAACTTTTTTCTGAGGTGAGCGGCGAGCTTCCCCCTTTTTTGTTTTGCGAGAACGTTTTTTTGCTCTAGACATAGTAAGTGGAGATAGTAAAAATAAATTTAGTTGATTTGAGCTAGTTGATCAGAAAATTTGTTAAATTCTTCGGTTAGTTTTTCCAAAGCCGACTGGTTTTTTACTTCTTCAGCTTGTTTGATTTCGGTTTGCAGCTGCTTCATCTGCTGTTGCAACCAACTTTTCTGTAAGTTGGCGATTGACTGTTCTGTTTCTGTTATTACGTCTGCGCTGGAAAAATCTTCCGGTAGCATATCTTTTTGTAAATACAACTCAACCACCGCTGTTTGCTCAGCCGCCTTTTCATTCTTACTTTTTAGTTTTTCCAGAAATTTAGTAAACTGGAATTCTGACCTGTTCTCAGTATAATATTTTTTTAATTCGGCGTAAACCTCTTGTAGAGAAGGATGGATGTGTTTTTCATCTATCGCTGGGATGATTATTTCTAAGCTGTTCGGGAAATTAAAGGCGAGACTAAGAAGTTGGGTAGAGAATAATTCGTTCTTATTTTTCTTTAAGGGAGCTTCAATTTCGGGAGCTTGTCCTCGACCTGTTTCAAAGGTTGCTTGAGTTTTTACTTTAGCTAGGTAGTCATGTAAAATATCTTCAGTCACGGCTAGTTTCTGTGCTAGTTTCTGAATATAATGCGCTTTTTCGACTTCGTCGGTCAGGTTGGCAATAACGGGAATTAAAGCAGCTGTAGCCTTCTTTTTGTCAGCCACAAGGCTAAAGTCAAGATCTTGAAAAGTAGTAGTAAAGTAGAATTCCATAATAGCCTTAGCCTCTCTAAGTGTTTTTTGCCAAAGCTTAGGATTTTTCCGGACACAATCATCCGGATCCATCCCCTCGGGCATAATAGCTACTTTCACATTTAATCCTTGGGCGAGAGCGATATCAATGCCGCGCTTGGCTGCTTCATTACCAGCTAGATCCATATCAAAAGCGAGAATGACATTGCTAGTATAGCGTTTAATTAAGTTAATTTGCTCTAGCGTCAGGGCGGTGCCGGAGGAGGCAACGACGTTTTTAACGCCAGCTTGGTGAGAAGCCAGAGCGTCCATGTAGCCTTCAACGATCACGGCATAGTCTAAGCGGCGCATCTCACTTTTAGCTTTATCAAGGGCATACAGGATACGTGATTTGTCGTAGAGCATTGTCTGCGGAGAATTAATATACTTGGCACCCTGATCCTCGTCTGGTCCGGGCATAATGCGTCCACCAAAACCAACAATATTGCCTTGCCCGTCGGCGATGGGAAACATCAAGCGATGACGAAAACGATCGTAAAAGCCGGACTTGTTTTCGCGCTTAATAATCAAGCCAGCGTCGAGGATATCTCGATCTTGGAAGCCTTTCTGGTGTAGAAAGTTACTGAGCGCATCCCAGAGATTGGGAGAGTAGCCGAGCTTAAAGTTGGTGATGGATTCCTCGGATACCTGGCGAGTTTTTAGATAATCGCGAGCGGCTTGGCCAGCTTTACTTTTCAGCAAAGATTGATGGAAAAACTCAGTCGTCAACTCCAGGATTTCTAGCAGCTTAGAGCGTTTACTCTGTTGCTCGGGATTGGCGGGGGCACGCAACTGCACGCCCGCTTTGCGCGCCAGCATTTTGAGGGCGTCGATGAACTCTAACCCTTCCATTTCCATCACGAAAGCAAAGATATCACCACCCTTGGAACAGCCGAAACAATGCCAAATCTGCTTATCGACGGAGACCATCAGCGACGGTGTTTTTTCATTATGAAAAGGACAGCAGGCCTTATAATTGGCGCCCGCTTTCTTGAGGGGGATATATTCTTGAATCAGCTCGGCGATGTCGAGACGATCCTTAATGTCTTCAGAGGGCTTGTTCATGGGGGATTGAGAAGAAGTATTTAAAAAACTCAGCAACATATCTTTGCATTCCGCTAAAATTATATACTGGATATGGTATTATTACAATGAGATAAAGGTGGTGAGCGTACATTGCCCGAACATCCTTGACAAAACATGATCTTATTGATATATTACACTCTTAAAACATAGCTTGGTGTAATTACCCCAAGCAACTCGACTCTTTTTGTGTCATAGTGTGACCTCTAAGAACGCCGGGTTACACATTATTTGTTACAAATTTATGACACAAAGAGAGCAGTCTATCGGTCGTTTTAGCGATCTAGGGATAAAAGAAAAATTTCTCGCTATTCTCGCCCAAAAGAAATTTGCTGTCCCTACCCCAATCCAACACCAAGTTATTCCTGGCGCTTTGGAGGGAAAAGACGTTGTTGGTATTGCTCAAACTGGAACAGGAAAAACCCTAGCGTTTGGTATTCCGATGATCCAGCGCATTGCTTTTCATAAGGGACAGGGATTGATTCTAGTTCCCACCCGCGAACTCGCGTTGCAAGTAGAAGAAGCATTCAGGGATATTGGTGCTCCACTGGGACTACACACAGCAGTAGTTATTGGGGGAACTTCTCAGCACCCTCAAGTAAAAGCCCTCAAGCGTAATCCCCACGTGGTGATTGCTACCCCCGGGCGTTTAGTTGATTTAATGGACCAAGGAGCTTATAAGCTCGATCGTGTAAATATTGTCACTCTCGACGAAGCCGATCGCATGCTCGATATTGGTTTTTTGCCACAAATCAAACGAGTTCTACAAACTATACCAAAAGAGCGACAAACAATGTTGTTTTCGGCCACTATGCCGAAATCAATTTCATCGCTGGCCAGTACGTTTATGAAATTGCCCCTGCGGATTGAAATTGCCCCTCAAGGAACAGCCGCCGAGAATGTAGAGCATGAAGTATTTGTTGTTACCAAGGATGATAAAATGCGTTTGCTTGATTCTTTACTGCAACAGTACCAAAAAGGTAAAATTCTTATTTTTTCGCGAACAAAACATGGCGCGAAACGGATTACTCGCGATATTCGCAATATGAGTCAAACAGTAACGGAAATTCATTCCAACCGCTCTCAATCACAACGAAAAGCAGCTCTGGCGGGATTTACTAGCGGTAAATTTCGCATCATGGTTGCCACTGACATTGCTGCGCGCGGTATTGATGTTCAAGATATCTCACTGGTGATTAATTTTGACCTTCCCGATGACTGCGAAAATTATGTCCACCGTATCGGTCGAACTGGACGCGCCGGACGCAACGGGAAGGCTATCACTTTTGTCACCTCGAACCAAAGAAATGATGTTCGAAAAATTGAACGACTGATCCGCCAATCATTGCCGATCGTGTCTTTACCAACCCTCCCCCCGGAAAGAAAAAAACCACCCCATGAAGCACAATCTCAGGCTCGGGGTCGGAAATACTATTCTCAGCGAGGTCGTGGTGGACAGAATTCTGCCAGAAAACACCGACAATCATATCGAGGTCAGCGCAGTAGCTCTCGTCACCGGGGATAGTCTCTATTATTTAGCCTGTTTTCCCAGGTAATTTATTTTTATTAAATCCCAAATTTCATGGAAATCAGAAACATTGCCATTATTGCTCACGTTGATCACGGCAAAACAAAGATTACTGATGCTCTGATGCGTCAAACGGGAGCGACGACTGATGAATCCGTCAGTATGGATAGCAATGCCCTCGAACAAGAGCGTGGTATTACAATTTATGCCAAAAACGCTTCTATGTTTTACCCTTCGGCCAGCCCGCCTCGTCCCGATCGGATTGGGACGGGCGTGGCAGGCTCAGGGCGGGCAGTCACCAAGATTAATATCGTTGATACACCCGGACATGCGGACTTTGGTTCAGAGGTAGAACGGGTTTTGCGCTCAATTGATTCTGTGTTGCTAGTGGTGGATGCACAAGAAGGTCCCATGCCGCAGACAAAATTTGTTTTGAAAAAATCCTTGGAGATAGGTCTCAAGCCGCTAGTGGTGATAAATAAAATTGACAAACCGGCTGCTCGACCAGCCGAAGTCGTGGAAGAGGTACTTGAGCTATTTATGGATCTTGGCGCCAATGATGAACAATTGGATTTTCAAACAGTTTATACCAATGCCAAAGAAGGGATAGCTAAAAAGGAGTTGGATCCTCCCTCCGTCCCGCTCAGCGGGGCTACGAAAGATAAGCAGGATCCCCAGGATATGACACCATTACTTGATGCGATATTAGCCAATGTTGCTCCTGCCCCAACGGAAGTAGATAAGCCGCTGCGCATGCAGTCGTTCAACTTAGATTATGATAATTATTTGGGACGTCTCGCGATCGCGCGAATTTATGAAGGAACAGTGAAAGAAAAAGACCAACTTTTTATCAAGCGAGTCGATGGGACTGTGCAAAAGGGAACGGTTACCAACCTTTTCACTTTTGAAGGTTTTACCAGAAAGGAAGTTCAACAGGCTGAGGCCGGAGATATTATTGTGGTGGCTGGATTTCCGGAAGTCTACATTGGTGACACCATGACCACCGATGAATCAGCTGAACTTTTACCGCACATTGCTGTCGATGAGCCGACTATTTCTTTGGGATTTATGATCAATAACTCACCCTTGGCTGGGCAAGCCGGGAAATTTGTTACAAATTCACAACTAAAAGAACGTTTAGCCAAAGAATTAGAGGTGAACGTCGGAATCAAAATAGACTTTTCACAGGCAGATCAGTATATCGTTCACGGACGGGGAGAAATGCACATTGCCATCCTCTTGGAAAACATGCGACGTGAAGGGTATGAGGTGCAAGTTTCTCAGCCAAAAGTAATTTTGCAAGAAAAGGCGGGACAAACTCTCGAGCCGTTTGAAGAACTCATTGTTGATGTGCCAGAGTCGATGTCTGGTCTCGTTATCGAAAAAATTGCCAAGCGTAAAGGAACCATGATGGATGTAAAAACGAATCAGGCCGGCACGCGGTTAATATTTGAAATCCCCACCCGCGGTCTCTTGGGACTGCGTTCAGAATTTATGACGGAAACGCGCGGTGAAGGAATTATGTCTTCCCGTGTCATTGGTTTTCGACCCCACGTTGGTGAGATCAAACGTCGAGCAGTTGGCTCGATGGTTTCCATGGCAACGGGCAAAGCCCTCGGATTTTCTCTTTTTAATTTGCAAGAACGCGGCGTCCTTTATATTGGACCGACTACCGAGGTCTATGAAGGTATGGTCATTGGTAATGTCAGTAAAGGCGAAGACATGGCTGTCAATCCAACTAAGGGCAAACAATTAACTAATATGCGGGCGTCTGGATCTGATGAAGCTTTGAATTTAACACCTCCCGTTAAGCTTACACTAGAGCTGGGCTTAGAGATTATCGCCGATGACGAACTATTAGAAATTACTCCGCAAGCTGTTCGACTGAGAAAAAAAGAATTAAAACAGTAAACTAAAATTTGGTCTTTTGCTAGTCGCTGGATCTAAACTTCAAAAAAGATAATCCGCGGGCTCAATCGATGAAAAGCAATAAACCCTGCCCATCCCGATCCGATCGGGACGAGGTGGGCGGGTACAATTTAGCGGTAATTGGTGGTGGACCAGCTGGAATGATGGCGGCCGGCCAGGCGGCCGAGCTTGGCTCTCGAGTTGTTTTGCTGGAAAAAAATGAGCAGCTAGGGATAAAACTTTTACTGGCTGGCAAAGGTCGATGTAATATTACCAATGCTGAAGAGGATTTGTCGAAGTTTATAAATAGTTATGGACGAAATGGCCGATTTTTATATTCGGCTTTGCATAAATTTTCCAACCGAGAGGTGGTGGAATTTTTTGTCGATCGGGGAGTTAAAACAAAAATAGAAAGAGGGGGGAGAGTCTTTCCCGCCTCCGATAACGCTCGAGAGGTTGTTAGCTGTTTAGAAAAATATTTGGCAGATAACAGGGTAGAAATCAAGTTTAATAGTGCAGTGGAAAAAATAATCATCGGTTCGGGAAATAAAAAAATAGCTAAAGTTATTTTAAAAAATGGCGGGGAAATCGTGGCTGACAATTTTGTCTTGGCCGCGGGCGGAAAGTCTTACCCGGGAACGGGTTCTACTGGTGATGCCTACAAATGGCTTAAAGAAATGGGGCACACTGTAGTAGAGCCAAGGCCAGCTCTTACCCCCGTTATTGTCAAAGAAAAAATAGTTAAAAAACTAGAAGGCTTGAGTTTAAAAAACGTAGAGGTTAGTTTATGGGGAAAACGTAAACTTGATTCCTGCTTTGGCGAAGCACTTTTTACCGGCAATGGCCTGAGCGGCCCGATAATATTGAATCTAAGCGAAAAAGTGAGTGAAAATGAAGCGAAAGATTTAAAAATAAAAATAGATTTCAAACCCGCCCTTGATTACCCGACTTTGGACAAAAGAATTCAGAGAGATTTTGCTGAGCAAAATAATAAACAATTTAAAAATAGCTTGAATAAACTGCTGCCGCAGAAACTAATTCCGGTTATTATTGAGTTATCGGGGATTGAAGGAAATAGGAAGGTAAACGAAGTAACCAGAACCGAAAGAAAGAAAATCGTGAAGCTACTAAAAGAATTTGAGCTTAGCGTTGTGGGATTGGTCGGCTTTACTAAAGCAATTGTGACTTCTGGTGGGGTGGAATTAAAAGAAGTTGATCCCCAGACAATGAAGTCAAAAATAATAGACAATCTGTATTTTGCTGGCGAAATTCTGGATATTAATGGTCCGACTGGTGGGTATAATTTGCAAGTCGCCTGGAGTACGGGGTATTTGGCCGGCGAGAGCAGTTTGCGGTAAGTTTTAATAAATAAAAAAAACCAAAATGATTAAAAGAGAAACAGTTTTGTTTGTTCTACTAGCAGGCTTCCTAGTTGTTTCCTTGGCGGGAGCGGGTTGTTCTCAGTCAGAAACCGAGGAAGCAGTCGAGGAGGAAGATCAGGCAGTCGAGACTACAGAAGAAACCGTCGTCAAGACTGATACCACTGACAAAACTATCGAAAAAACAGAGGCCACCGACTCCACGGAAAAAACCGACACCACCACAGATAAAAAAGTGGAATGGAAATTAGTATCTGGTGATCCCAGCGATACCTGCTCGGCTCCTACCTATGAGGGGGAAGTTGAAGTAAGTGGTTGGTATGTTTATGACTACAGCTATGTCGAGAAAACTTGGCTACTCCAGATAATTGACGAAGATGTTAGCAAAATTCCGATTAAAGAAGTGTATGGCGAGGAGAGCTATAATCAGTGGGTAGAAAAGCCACAGTTTCTGTTCGATGCGACAGCGGAACAGGTCGAGGAGCTCAAAAAAGCTTCGGAAGACAAGCCGGTGAAAGTGACCATCAAAGCTTTTCGGGCATATTGTGAAGGTGCGCCGCAGCTTAGCCAAACGGGATTTGGTAATATTTGGCAATAATAAAAACTGGGAAACATAAAAACCCCTGCTAGAGTGTTCAATAACTGGCAGGGTTTTTTGTTTGCTGCTAATATGTATTTAGGAGCTGTCGCCGAACACCATTTCTGCTGCAATTTCTCAATTTCGGCTATAATCATCGTAAAATCTTTTGGCTTATCCTAGCAGATAGGCCGCAAGATTTTACGGTGATTCTATCTCAAAATTGAGAAATTTCGCAACGAAAGCGTGTTCGGCGACAGCCCCATTTAGAGACAGTGATTTTTAGATAAGTAAATATACGAAAGTAAAAACTATGGCTATCATCAACCCAAAACAAACAGTCCTGGATCTTATTGGCTATGCCGATATTAAAATAAATGGCGATCGTCCTTGGGATATTAGAGTGAAAAATGAAGATTTTTATAAGAGGATATTAAGTCAGGCTTCACTTGGTCTGGGCGAGTCGTACATGGATGGTTGGTGGGAGACAGAGGCACTTGATGTTTTAACGGACAAGCTTTTGCGAGCGGGAACAGATAAAAAAGTTATTAGTTTCAAGGCGCTGACTAATGTCGTGAAAGCGCGGATTACCAACCGGCAAACTAAGGCAAGATCGAAAAAGGTCGCCGAAATACATTATGATCTGGGTAATGATTTTTACAGTCAGATGCTAGACAGTCGGATGCAATATACTTGTGGGTATTGGCTGCAGGCGGAAAATTTAGAAGAAGCGCAAGAACATAAATTGGATCTAATATGTAAGAAATTAAATTTAAACCCTGAAGACCATGTGCTAGAACTTGGTTGTGGTTGGGGTGGCTTTGCCAAATATGCGGCGGGGGAATACGGCTGTCGGGTTACTGGTTATAATATTTCGCAGGAACAGGTCAAGTATGCCCGAGATAATTGCCAAGGGTTACCAGTAGAGATTGTTGAAAAAGATTATCGAGAAGCTACCGGTTCTTATGATAAAGTGGTAGCGATTGGATTGTGCGAACATATTGGTTATAAAAACTATCGCGGGTTTATGGAAGTTGCCCATAAATCCCTCAAGGATGGTGGTTTATTCCTAGTTCATACTATCGGTGGTCTCAAATCAGCTACCTCTACCGATCCCTGGATAGAGAAATATATCTTTCCCAATTCGATGCTGCCTTCCCCGGCTCAGCTAGCTGAAGCGTTGGAAGGTCTCTTTGTCTTGGAGGATTGGCATAGCTTTGGGTCGGATTATGATAAAACGCTTATGGCCTGGTTTGCTAATTTTGACCGGAACTGGCCAAAGCTGCGTGAGCAATACGGCGAGCGATTTTATCGGATGTGGAAATTTTATCTGCTCATCTGTGCTGGTTCTTTTCGGGCGCGAAAAAATCAGTTGTGGCAGGTGGTGTTGTCCAAGGGAGGTGTAACGGGCGGTTATCAGTCAGTGCGATAGGAATGACCCAGTTAAGCCGCGCTAGAAATTAGCAAAATTATGGAATCTATCGAATCGTACAACCAGAAAAAGGCTGAGCTAATCAGAGAGTTGCAACTAGCTGGCGGTCAAGCGATTGGCTTGGCCAAATCAACTTCTAATCTATTTCGGCAACGTCAAAAAACAAAAACACACAAAATAGATGTCAAACATTTTAACAACGTCATCAGTATTGATAAGGAAAATATGGTTGCGAAAGTGGAGGGGATGACGACTTATGAGGCTTTGGTTAAAGAAACGTTGCGGCAGGGGTTGTTGCCGACCGTTGTGCCAGAATTAAAATCGATTACTATCGGAGGAGCTGTCTCTGGCGTGGGGATTGAGTCCTCGTCTTTTAAGTACGGCTTAGTCCATGAAACAGTTTCGGAGATTGAAGTTTTGCTCGGGGATGGTCGCGTAGTTGTCTGCACGCCAAACAACGAATACCGCGATTTGTTTTATGGGTTTCCGAATTCGTATGGTACATTGGGCTATATTCTTAAGCTAAAAGTAAAATTACGACCGGCGCCGGAATATGTAAGGCTCGAGCATCGGCGGTATGACCAAGTGGAAAAATATTTTAGGGATTTGCAGCAATTTTGTGCAGCCGCTCGAGCGGGGAGTGGTGGCTATGACTTCATCGATGGCACTATTTTTAGTCCCGGCGAACAATATATTACGCTGGGTACTTTTGTCGCTGAAGTACCATTTATCAGCGATTATACTTACCGCAATATTTATTTTCGATCGTTACAAAAGAAAAAAGTGGACTATCTGACCACCCACGATTATATCTGGCGTTGGGATTCTGATTGGTTTTGGTGCTCCAAGCATTTTTACATGCAAAATTCGTTGATGAGATTACTGTTTGGCAAATTTGCTCTGCGCTCGACAGTCTATTGGAAAATTAGCGCCTGGAGTAGTAAGTTGAAGGTATTGGGCTTCATTCAAAAGACGCTTGGCCATCGGACAGAGTCAATTATCCAGGACGTCCAAATTCCGTTGGAGAATTGCTCCGCTTTTATGGATTTTTTCCATCAAGAAATAGGGATCAAGCCGGTTTGGGTTTGTCCGGTGACAGCCTATGATAAAAAAGTTAGCTATGATCTCTATCCAATGGATTCTGCCAAGTTGTATGTTAATTTTGGCTTTTGGGATACGGTGAAGAGTGATCAAGCGGAGGGATATTATAATAAAATGATCGAGGCGAGGGTTGAGGAGCTGGCGGGCAAGAAATCGCTCTACTCGACTTCGTATTATTCGCCAGAGAAATTCTGGGAATTATATAATAAGAAGGCGTACGATGTTCTCAAAGCTAAGTATGATCCGACGAAGAAATTTCGGGATCTATATGCTAAGTGTGTGAAAAGAAAATAATTATAATCTAAAAGAAAATGAAAAAGCAAAAAAATTTGGTTTTAGTGATGACTGGCCTAGTTTTGGCCGGCGTTGTCTTAGTCGGTGGCTGTGTGATGAAGCCCGATAAGGACGACGAGGGTTCAGTCGAAGATGGTCAACAAGGTGCTGGTTGGCAAACGGAAACTGTCGATGACAGCGGCTGGGTCGGCATTGATCCGTCAATTGCTGTTGATAGTTCCAGCAATCCCAGTATCAGCTATTACGATGAAGATAATCACGATCTTAAGTATGCTTGGCGCCAGGATGGTTCTTGGCAAAGTGAAGTGGTTGATTCGACTGGGGATGTTGGCGAAGAGAGCAGCTTGGTGATTGACGGTCAAGGAACAGTTCATGTCAGTTACGTCAATCATGATAAGGGTGCGTTGAAATATGCCCGCAAATCTGGCGGGTCATGGGATATTAGCACGATTGACGATGATAATAGTCATCACGTGGTAGCTACTTCAATTGTTTTGGACGGCCAGGGCTATCCGCACGTTGCTTACAATTGGGAGGGGGGAGCGGAGTATAATAATGGCAACAATGATGAGGGCGATGGTAAAGATGTTGGCAATGAGGGTATGGATGATGATAAAGACGTCGACGACAAAAATAATGGCGTTGTTGATGGCAATAATAATAAGAATGACAACGATAGCGGCTTTATTAAATTTGCTTCCTGGAATGGGAGTTCTTGGGATATTGAGGAGGCAGCGCCGGGCGGCTCCGATGTTTATTTAGCCCTGGACAACAAAGATCAGCCCCATGTTTGTTTTATCAAAGGCGACCCTAATACTGACCCGCGTATTCACTATGCCAGCCAGATTGCTGGTAGTTGGCAGACAGAGATTGTCGATTCGGCCACCAAGTCGGGTGGGGATTGTGGAATAGACGTTGATTCGAGTGGCGGTATTCATATCACTTACCACGATTACGGCCAGGGCGCAATTAAGTATGCTAAGCAGGAAGGTGACACCTGGGAAACTCAGACGGTCGTGACAGGTACTGGGAAGCAGGAGGGACTGAGAATGGTGGTCGATTCGGCGAGTCAGCCGCATGTTATTTTCGTCAACGATCAAACAGAAAAGTTGATCCATGCTATATTAACAGGTGACTCTTGGACACAAGAAATTATCAATAAGATGGGTATCCCATCGGTGGCGATTGATGGTAATGACCGCTTGCACGTTGCTCATGGGTATTCAGTGGAGACTGACAAGCTGGAAGATGAGACGGAGATTATGAGGTATTCGACAAGGGAATATTAACCGAAAGGGGGTGGATGGTATGAATATTAAAAGACTAGTAATCGCCTTAGTGGTGGCGACTTTTTTCGGTTTCGGCTGTGCCTACGGAACCTCAACCGTCGAGATTCCTGGTTTTGAGATGACTATGGCTTATCTGCTAACGGTTTTTTATGCTCGGGTTTTAATTGGCTTTTTTGTCGGACTGAGTGGTAATCTCAAGTTACTAAAAGGAAAATATGCCAATGCGGCTTTACGGGGAGCTATCTTTGGCGTGATTACTAGTGTGGTGATATCTTTTTACGGCGGTGCCTTAATTTTTATTATCGCTGGTGTGATCTACGGGGTAATTACGGATTTATTGGCTACAAGATTCAGTGAGCAGAAGGCAAAAAATATTAGAGAGGAAAAATAGCGACGCGAGAAATCTCCGAATTTATATAGTCTAGAGTAATAGGCAAGGTGAAAATACCCTGGCCTATTTTTTTATTTGTATTATTGCGTAGTGCTTATTCTTAGATGGAGCCTTGTGAATAGCCAGTAGTTTTTAGTACAAAAAATACTGCGTGGTTAGTGGTAGCTTACCTTAACAGGTTTTGTCTTTTTCTCCCCCGATTGGCAAAGCGGTGCGCTTCGTCGCGAGCCTGGAGAAGTATTGTTTTACTGGTTTGCGCTAACTCTTGCAGCGCTTTTTTTGTTTGGGGCGGAAAAACGAGTTTGTCATTTTGCAGTTTTGAAATACCGAGCAAAGGTGACTTAGCTTGGTGTTTGGTGAGAATTTTATAAATAAAATCTACTTGCGGCTTGCCCCCGTCGACCAGCCAGAGATCGGGCAAAGGCCACTCAGGGTGTCTCAGCCGGCGCTCAATTATTTCAGCCAGAGCAGCCAAGTCATCAGCTTTACCTGCCGTGCGGATTTTAAAAAGACGATACTGCGTTTTATCTGGCACTCCGTTTGTAAATACGGCCATTGCTCCGTAAGTTTCTTTGCCGGACAGGTGAGAAATATCGTAGGCTTCAATGCGATTAAAATGCACTTGGGTATCTGGTATTTCACTGCGGGAGATTAAAGCGACGTCTTTGATGTGTTGGAGAGCGAGGGCTGTCTCGGGACTTTCTTTGCCAAGTTTCTTTGCCAGCCGTCTTTTTTCGCCTTTTAGCAGCATGATAATGTTATTTATTTGCTTCTGGTATTTAGCTGGTGTTATTTCTCCCGTACAAGCGCCGGGACATAGTCCTATTTGATAATTAAAGCAATGTTTGCCACTGAGAGGTGTGCAAGTACTATAGGGGAATATATGACGGATTACCTTCAGCGCCTGTTTGACTAGCGAATATTTCTGGTATGGACCAAAAACATGTGCTTTTTGGGTAGGATATTTTTTCAAGTCTCTGGCGCGGACGACTAGCAATTTGGGGTAGTCAACTTTTTTAGGAATAACGATATAGATAAATGATTTATCGTCTCGATCTTTGATATTGTATTTTGGTTGATGCTTTTTTATCAGATTGGCTTCGAGGATGATGGTCTCCAGTACCGTGTCGACTTTTTCATGCTTGATCGCGCGTGCTTGCTCGACCATCTCGGTCAGGCGTCGGTCAAGATCAGGTCGAAAGTATTGTAAAACCCGTCGGCGGAGGCTGGTTGCGCGGCCGATATAAAGCGGCTTACCATTTTTGTCTTGCCAGGTATAAACTCCGGGCGTAAGCGGGAGCTTTTTGGCTTGGGATTTGAGGGTCATAAGTACTCCTTCAAATACAACCCCGTATACGAGCGATCACTTCGCGCCACCTCCTCCGGTGTCCCGTAGGCAACGACTCTTCCACCCTGCTCGCCGCCTTCCGGGCCGAGATCGATGACATAATCGACGGATTTTATAATATGCAGATTATGTTCGATAAGGATAACGGTATTTCTCTTGTCGACTAGCTTGTTCAAAACTTTCAGTAGTAATTCCATGTCATAGTAATGCAGGCCGACCGTTGGCTCATCTAGTAAGTACATCGTTCTTTGACCGAGGGGTGCAGTAAGTTCGCGTCCTAATTTAATTCGTTGCGCTTCTCCACCAGAGAGAGTGGTGGCGCTTTGTCCAAGCTTTAAGTAGCCCAGACCCACTTCTTGGAGTACTTTGAGTTTGTCAGTAATAGTATAAATGTCTTTAAAAAAAGGCAAAGATTCGTTGACTGTCATATTAAGCACCTGGCTGATATTTTTCTTTTTATACAGCACTTGCAGAGTCTCGCGGTTGAAGCGCTTGCTTTTGCAGACGTTGCAGGGGACAAGAACTGGTGGGAGGAAGTGCATCTCGACTAGATTGGCTCCCGCTCCTTTACAAGCCTCGCAGCGACCTCCTTCGACGTTGAAGGAAAATCGGCCAGGTTTGTAGCCACGGGTGCGTGATTCTTCCAGGCTGGAGTAAAATTCCCGAATGGGCGTGAATATCCCAGTGTAAGTAGCCGGGTTAGAGCGGGGAGTGCGGCCAATCGGTGATTGGTTAACGATTACAATTTTATCAACATACTCAGTACCAGTGATTTTGGTCACGTCCTCGAGATTCTGGTCACGATTCTTTAGCTTTATTATATTCTTATATAGTACGTCGTAGAGTAGGGTAGACTTGCCACTACCAGAGACGCCAGTCACACAGACTAGCTTGCCGGTAGGAATGTCAACTCGTACATCCTTGAGATTGTGAGCGCTGGCACCAGTGATGGCAATCTTCGGGGTGCTTTTTTTGCGGCGCTTTGGGGGAGTGGTGATTTGTCGAGTGCCATTTAAGTATTGCAGAGTCAGGGAATCTTTGTTTTTCTGAGCGGCATCTTTAGTTAAAGCTGTTTTGGTATCTCCTTGATAGACAATCTCTCCGCCGTGTCGGCCAGCCTGAGGGCCAAGGTCTACCAAGTGGTCGGATGACTTGATAGTTTGTTCATCGTGCTCGACCACTAGTACAGTATTGTGCATGTCACGTAGGGCGATCAGTGTCTTGATCAAGCGATCAGTGTCACGCTCGTGCAGGCCGATAGTGGGTTCATCGAGGACGTAAAGAGTATTGGATAACTTAGAGCCAATCTGGGAAGCCAGGCGAATGCGCTGCGCTTCACCGCCCGAGAGAGTTTCCGCCTCACGAGTTAGGGTCAAATAGTCGAGTCCAACCTCGAGCAGGAAATTGAGGCGATCATTTATTTCTTTGATAACATTTTCCGCGACTAGTAGTTTGCGTTTATCTAGCTTCTTCTTATAATCTTGGAAAAATTTTTGGGCTTGGGCGATGGTAAGACTTGATGTTTCCTGGATATTTTTTCCGCCAATTCGTACCGCTAGAGCAGCTGGCTGCAGGCGCTTGCCTTCGCAGTGGGTGCAAATAACAGCTTCTTTCCAAAAACCAAGTTTACCCAAGCCTTTACATTCCGGGCAGGCTCCGACGGGGCTATTGAAAGAAAATAGTCGGGGTTCGATCTCGGGAAAGGAATAACTATCTTCTGGGCAAGTCCAGCTGCTAGAAAGTAGTTTCTCTGTTTTTTCAAATAGAGCGATCACTAGTCCTTTGCTGTGATCAATGGCGTCTTCTACTGCTTCGGCCAGACGACCTTTATCAGAAATCAATACCTTATCAATCACCAGGTCGATAGTATGTTTTTTGTTGCGTTCGAGCTCTATTTTATTATTCAGCGAATACATTTTCCCATCAACTCGCACTTGGTCGTAGCCTTGGCCTAGGTAGTCATAAAGCATTTGATAATATTCACCTTTGCGACTGCGCACTACGGGAGAGAGGAGAGTGACATATTCTTCTTTTACTTTCTCGGCCTGTTCTATCACGATATCGACCATTTCGTCAGCAGAGAGGCGGGCAATATGAGTATTGCACTGAGGACAAAATACTTCACCAGTGCGCGCGAATAAAATACGTAGATAATCGTGGATCTCAGTTAAAGTCCCAACGGTTGAGCGAGGATTGTGGCTCAGGGCTTTCTGGTCAATGGCAATAGCAGGGGAGAGACCGACGATCTCTTCAACATCCGCACTCTTCATTTGTCCCAGGAACTGTCGAGCATAGGGAGAAAGCGATTCTATATAACGTCGTTGACCTTCAGCGAAGATGGTATCAAAAGCCAGTGACGATTTGCCACTGCCAGAAACACCACTGAAAACAGTTATTTTATTTTTAGGAATATCTAGCGAGACATTCTTTAGATTATGGACTTTGGCGCCCTTGATGATTATTTTATCTGGCATTGTTTATGGATTACTTAGGCTTCTATGGTGTACTTCTCAAACACGTCGGATTCCCCCGGCGAGGGAATCTGACTCCGTGATCGGCTTCGCTCTCCCGCTCCGCGTGACCCGTGCCTGCTCAGCCGATCAAGGGTTTTCGAAGTACGCTATAGAAGCCTTATTGCATTATATATCTAAATATTCTTCAATTTCTTTCTCTACACTGCGTGGTTTGATGTCATGTTTTTTATTGTAGGCGCGCTGAATTTCTCGTCGCCTATTGACCTCATTGATCGCCCTTTTCATCGAACCAGTCACCTCATCGGCGTAGAGGATTACTTTACCGCGTACATTTCTAGCAGTACGACCCATTGTCTGGATTAGCGATGATTCACTGCGGAGAAATCCTTCCCGGTCAGAATCCATAATGGCTACCAAGGTGACTTCAGGCAGATCAAGTCCCTCACGCAGTAAGTTAACACCGATCAAGACATTAAATTTACCTCGACGAAAATTGGTCAGTATTTGGCCACGCTCAGTTGTCTTTATGTCAGAGTGGATATAATTAGCCTTAAATCCCTTCCGTAGCAGATATTCGTATAAGTCCTCAGCCATTTTCTTAGTCATGACATTAATGATTGCTCGCTCGCCGGCAGCTGATATTTTCTTAAGCTCGCGCATAATGTCATCAACCTGGCCTTCGTTCTTATTTTCTTCATAAACTGGGCGGATTTCGATCGGTGGATCAATCAGGCCAGTGGGACGGATAATTTGTTCAATGGTTTGCTTGGAGTGTGCTGACTCATATTTTCCCGGAGTGGCGGTAGTGCAAATTACTGGCCCGACCCGCTCTTGCCATTCGGCAAATTGCAGTGGTCGATTATCGAGGGCGGAAGGCAGACGCCAGCCATATTGAATTAATGTCTCCTTGCGGCTGCGATCACCAGCGTACATACCGCCGATTTGCGGGAGAGTGATGTGAGATTCATCGACAATGGTGAGGAAATCTGGTTGGCCATTTTTTTGTGGGAAATAGGCCAGCAGCGAATCAGGTGGCTCGCCAGGCAGCTTGCCCGTCAAGTGCCGAGAATAATTTTCGATACCGTGGCAGTAGCCGAGCGTCTGCATCATTTCGATGTCGTAACGGGTGCGACGCTCCAGGCGTTCAGCTTCCAGATAGAGCTTTTTCTTTTTAAAATAGGCCAGTCGTTCACGTAATTCTTGGCGAATATTCTCAATCGCTTCTTTGATCTCGGGAAAGGTAGAATTAAAATGTTGAGGCGGGAAGATGATGATCTCGTTAAGATTTTCTGCCTTACATAGTTTGCGAGTCAGAGGATCAGCAATGCCAACGCTAGCTATCTTTTGCCCATCAAGCTTAATGCGGTAAAGTGCTTTTTCGGAGGCGGGCATAATTTCGAAGTTGTCGCCCCGGACGCGGAAACGACCTCGCTCTAGTGCGCCGGCAGTCCGTTCAAATTGGATTTTAACTAACTGTCGGATGAGATCACTGCGAGTCAGGGATTGACCAATAGTCAGTCGCAGTGACGACTTAGTATAATTTTCGGGCGTGCCAAGGTTATAGATACAAGAGACAGAAGCGACGATGATCACGTCATCGCGAGTAAGAAGGGCGCTGGTGGCTTCATGTCGCAGACGATCAATCTCTTCGTTAATCATCGCTTCTTTATCGATATAGGTATCAGTATTGGGCATATAAGCCTCGGGCTGGTAGTAGTCGTAATAGGAAACAAAATAATGAACGGAATTATCCGGGAAAAAGTTCTTGTATTCGCGGTAGAGCTGGGCGGCTAGTGTTTTATTGGGAGCGATAACTAGAGTTGATTTCCCGTAGGCAGCAATAATATTAGCAACACTAAAAGTCTTCCCGGAGCCAGTGACGCCGAGGAGGGTTTGGTAGTCATATTTTTTGTCCAAGCCAGCGGTGAGTTTCTTGATTGCTTGGGGTTGGTCACCAGTTGGCTGGAAGGGGGATTTGAGGGTGAACATATATTGAAATTATCTTTACCACGACAAAATCGCCGGCATTCCAGCTTTAGGGGTCTATTGTCGAATACCATTTCGACTGCAACTTCCCAATTTTGGTCAGAATCACGGTAAAATTTCTTAGCTTATCTTGGCAGATAGGCCGCAAAATTTTACCGCGATTCTGACTTAAAATTAGAAAGTTTCGTTACGAAAGCGCATTCGACAATAGACCCCTTATAGGGTAGCAGAAGGGGAGTTAGTTGCCAATAAATACTTGATTGAAATATAGAGCATAATCGTCTACAATGGATGAAGATAAGAAAATATGAATTTAAACGAAAGTTTAGTAAAAAATCTAGAGCAAGCTAATCTCCAAGACAAAAAAGTAGTCCTTTTGCCTCATTTTTGCCTTGATCACTCAGTGAAGGTCAATGGTAGTCCGCAGGCATTTCTCCAAGAAGCTATCCAGGTAGTCCAACGAGGCGGTGGCAACATTGTTACGGAAAATCGTCTGTCGGCAGGCGGTAAAGCTGTCAATTGCGCTAAGGCCTTAGCCACTCTAGGTGTGCCGGCAAGCATAATTGTTAAAACCAGCCCCTTAGGCTATAAATTATTACAAGAATTACTGCCGAGCCAGAATATTGATCTTTCCCATGTTAGTCAAGATGGCAAATTGGCCTCAACGGCCGTTATCGAGCTCGAAGGAGCAAATGTGATGCTCAGTGATCCAAGTTCGACGACAGAATTTGAACCGGAACAGCTAACTGATCAGGACTGGGAACTAGTTAAGACAGCTGACGCAGTTATGATTTCCGATTGGGGATTGAACGGTCGAGGGACAGAATTAGCTAGGAAAATATTCCAGATTGTAAAACAAGGCGGTAAAGGCAAGACATTCTTTGATCCGGGTGATCCAGTAGTGAAAGGCGATAAAATGGCAGAAGACATTACTAGATTACTAAACGAAGTTCTAGGAAAAGACTTGGTTGACAGTCTGAGTGTAAATGAAGCTGAGGTGGATCAATATGGCGGGCGAGATAATCTACGCAAGTTAACCCGAGTTGACTTACATACCAAGAGCTTTGGTCAGAGTATTGAAGCTGAGCTAGAAACAGACCAAGTGGCGACTTTCGATATCCAG
Source organism: Patescibacteria group bacterium (assembly GCA_018818965.1). Lineage (GTDB taxonomy): Bacteria > Patescibacteriota > JABMPQ01 > JABMPQ01 > JABMPQ01 > JABMPQ01. The sequence goes on from JAHJQX010000018.1 coordinate 49,851, forward strand.
CCATTACGCCTGACGGGCGCCGGTGACAGTTGGAACGCGGGTAATATATTGGGCGAGCTGATAGGTCTAGAAAATGAAGAGCGGTTGTTATTGGCTAACGCGGTGGCAAATTATTATATCGCCAGCCAAGATGGCCAGCTAGCAACAAGAGACGAATTGATTGAGTTTTTAAAGCAAAATAAACAGATATGAATAACCTAGAACAGTACGAATCGATAGTCGGCTCAGAAGTCATTGTCCGGATCAAAGAAAAAGCTAAACCGCTACTAAACAGGCACATCGTTTGCATTAATTCTACTTTTTCAGGCGGGGGAGTGGCGGAGATGTTAAATAGCGCGGTGTTTTTATTCAATAAACTAGGCCTTCGTTTTGGTTGGCGCATTTTGCAGGGGTTTCCCAGCTTTTTCAATATCACCAAGAAACTCCATCATGCTTTGCAAGGAGAAAAGATCAATCTTTCCGAGGAAGAAAAGAAAATATTTTATGAGACCAACGAGCGTTTTGCCGCTTTCACTCATTTACCTCACGATTTGGTCATTATTCATGATCCCCAGCCCTTACCTTTAATAGATTTTTTCGAGAAAAGCCAGCCTTGGATCTGGCGCTGTCACGTGGACATGTCCGAGCCAGATCCTGCTACTTGGAATTATCTTAAGGGCTTTGTTGAAAAATATGACGAAATTATCGTCTCACAAGAAGAGTACAAACAGAATTTATCAATTCCCCAGAACCTTATTCATCCAGCTATTGATCCGCTGACGCAGAAAAATGAAGATATTTCTGAGATTGAGGCCGAAAAATATCTAAAGAAGTTTGGCATTAATCTTAATAAGCCGATTATCACTCAGGTCTCACGCTATGATAAATGGAAGGATCCTAAGGGGGTAGTAGAAATATTTAAAAAGGTGCGTGCACAGGTTGATTGCCAGTTGGTTTTATTGGGTTCATTTGCGGCTGATGATCCGGAAGGACAGGAAACATTCGAGGAAATTGAAAAATGCATCGCCGACTGCGGTTACGAGGATGATGTCATTCTGCTAACGGTCAGTGATGATATCTTAGTAAATTGCTTACAACGAGCCGCCGCCGTGGTGATCCAAAAATCTCTGCGCGAAGGGTTCGGTCTGACGGTAGCGGAAGCACTTTACAAGGGTACGCCGGTAATAGCTTCTCGAGTTGGTGGCATACCACTGCAGATAACTGATGGCAAGAGTGGCTTTTTGCACGAACCGCAGGACTTAGAAGGCTTTACTGCCAGCGCTATAGAACTTATTAAAGATACCGATCTACAAAAAAAACTAGGAGAACAGGGCAAAAAACACGTTACAGAGAATTTTCTTATCACCCGCTATATTGAAGATTGGCTAGATTTGTTCAACCGGCATTTGTCAACCAGCAATTAACTACTACCCATGGGACGAACAATTATTGTTACCAATAGATTACCAGTTACGATTAAAAAGAACCGGGGAAAATATATTTTTGAGCACAGTATCGGAGGAGTAGCTACGGGGCTGGCTTCTGTTTGTAACCGGAGAGATTGTTTATGGATTGGCTGGAGTGGTTTATCTGGTCAATCTCTGGGTGATTATGACAAGCGCAGTATCAGGACAAAACTGGCTCGACAGCATAATTGTCACCCTGTTTTCCTGGACAAAAAAGATGTCAGGGACCACTATTATGGTTTTTGTAATAATACTTTGTGGCCCCTGTTTCATTGTTTTACACAATATACTATTTATCATAAGCAGTGGTGGGAATCTTACCGGCGGGTTAACAAGCTATACGCTGAGGCGGTATTAGCTAAGGCTAAACCGGGGGATACAATTTGGATTCATGACTATCATCTCTTTCTCCTGCCGCAATTAATTAAGGATAAGCTGCCGGGGATATCGATTGGTTTTTTCCTCCACATTCCATTCCCACCCCTGGAGATATATCGAATGTTGCCCTGGCGAGAGGATATTTTAATCAGCCTCCTATCGGCTGACCTGGTTGGTTTTCATACTTATGATTATGTGCAGAATTTTCTGGATAGTGTTCATCGTTTGTTGGGGCACGAACATCATTTGGGCAGTATTGATTCGGGAGATAATGTTACCAAGGCCGATGCTTTCCCGATGGGGATCGATTACAGCCGCTTTACAGAAGTAGCCCGATCTCCCCGAGTGATTAAAGAAGCTGACAAGATCCGCCGTAAAGCTGGTAAGCGTCAGATAATATTGTCGGTTGATCGTTTGGACTATACTAAGGGAATTTTAGAACGTCTCAACGCTTTTGATTATTTCCTCAACCAGAATTCGCAATATATTGGTAAAGTAACTTTAATTTTGGTGGCTGTTCCTTCTCGTACCCGGATTGAAAATTATGAATTGCTGAAAAAACAAATAGATGAACGTATCAGTCAAATCAATGGCCGATATAGTGAGGTGGATTGGATTCCCATTTGGTATTTATATCGTTCGTTACCGCTTGAGAAGCTGGTTGCTTTTTACCGAGCAGCTGATGTTGCTCTGATCACTCCTCTACGGGATGGGATGAACTTAATTGCCAAGGAATTTATTGCTGCTAAGAGAGATGGACAAGGGGTGCTGATTTTAAGTGAGCTAGCAGGAACGGCTAATGAGCTCCGAGAGGCTTTAATAATTAATCCTAACGACAAGCGACAAATAGTCGCTGCCTTGCGTCAGGCTCTGGAAATGCCAGCCGATAAACAGGAAGAGCATAATCGTATTATGCAAAAAAGATTACAAAGTTATAACGTAACCAAGTGGGCACAGGATTTTCTGAGCAATCTAGCTGAACTAAAAAAGACCAAAAACCAGATGCAGACAGAACTGGATGAGAAAAATCGGGCCGAACTAAATAAAAAGTATCGTCGTAGTCGCCGCCGCCTTATTCTACTTGATTACGATGGTTCCCTGGTTTCTTTTGTTGACGACCCCGATAAGGCTCAACCAGACAAGGAACTTCTTAAAATTATTGAATCTTTGACCAGTGACAGGAATAATAAAATAGTAGTAATTAGTGGTCGCGATCGTCACACTTTGGATAAGTGGTTGCAAGAGACAGGAGTGGAAATGAGTGCGGAGCATGGGGTATGGGTCAAAGAAAAAGACCGGTGGCAAAAAACTGTGGATTTGTCATCTGCGAGCTGGAAAAATAAAATAATGCCAATTCTAGAACAATACGTTGATCGTACGCCTGGTTCATTTGTCGAGGAAAAAGATTATTCCTTAGCTTGGCATTACCGTAAAGCTGATTCTAAACTAGCGTTAATTAGAAGAAAAGAGTTAGTAGAAAGTTGTACCCAGGTAACCGATACTTTGGGCTTAGATATTTTAGAAGGGAATAAAGTGATAGAAATTAAGAGCGCTGAAATCAATAAAGGTCGGATTGCTTCCCGCTGGCTGGGCAAGCGGCATTGGGATTTTATTTTTGCGTTGGGCGATGATCGCACGGACGAAGATATGTTTTCCGTTATGCCTAAAAAGGCCTATACTATAAAAGTAGGGGCTGAACACTCGCAAGCCAGGTTCAGAATAAAGTCGGTGGCCGAAGCAAGAAGTCTGTTGAAGAAATTAAGCCAATAAGGAATGCAAAGACTTTTCAACCGGGCAACAAAGATTTTACTAAGTACGGATACCGTTGTTTTGGTTGCCATTGCTATGCTCGGACCTTTCTACACCATGTTTGTGGAAAAAATTGGCGGTCATCTTTACGATGCTAGTTTAACGATAGCTGTTTTTGCCTTTTCGGCTGGATTGACCACGATTTTTGTGGGTAAATATACTGACAAAGTTAAGGAAAGCGAGTTATTAGTTGTCGCTGGGTATGTGCTGATGGGGATCGGTTTTGTCTTGTACAATTTCGTTGATTCTCTAGCTTTATTGTTTGTTGTCCAAGTGTTGGTTGGTATCGCTGGTGCGATATACACACCAGCTTCAGAAGCACTACACGTCAAACATTTTAAAAATTGTCGTGCGGGTAAGATTTGGGGGACGGAGAAGGCAGTCAGCTATTTTGCGGCAGCAGCGGGAGCGATTATTGGCAGTTTAGTTATAGTTGAGTTTGGTTTCAATACCCTGTTTATCGCGATGGCCGTTTTTTGCTTTGCCAGTGCGACCTATATTTACTTCTTGCCCCGTAAAGTTTTGTAGCCAAAACAGTCTCTAGAATTATTAATCGTAATCGTCATGAAGATTGTTATTTGCGCTAGTCTGGATTTCACGGAGGAAATAAAAAAAACAGCTGATAAACTGGCGGAGTTAGGTCACCAGGTTGTTATCCCTCGTACATCAGAAATGATTCTGAGTGGCGAGGTGACTTTGGCACAGATTAAAGAAGAAAAAAACAATGGCCAGATATACAAAAGAGCCATTCGCCAAGATGCTATTCGCTCTTATTTCCAAGAAATAGAAAAATCAGAGGCGATCCTAGTGCTGAATCTCGACAAAAAAGGCGTCAAAAATTATGTCGGTGGCAATACTTTTTTGGAAATAGGCTTAGCCTACTATTTACGGAAAAATATTTTTTTCTACAATCCAGTTCCTAAGATGTCTTACTCCGCTGAAATTAAGGTGATGCAGCCCGTTGTAATTAATGGAGATTTGGGTATACTATAGAGCTGTTGTAAAATTCAGAATATAAAACCGGAACATGAAAATAGTAAATTATAACGAGAAAATTAAGTCTTTCCTCGAAAGTAATTCGGCTGTTCCTCCAGAGAAACTTGGTTTGTTATTGATGATTGATTCTCTGTATGAAGATGTACCTAAAAAAGATGTTGACGAGTTCCGCAGCATCTACGCTCATCTGAATCCAAATGTTGTTAATGGGGTAGTTGAAGGGATAACCTTTATTCAAATAGCCAAAGCTCTCAAACCTCCCTCTGGTTTAAAAGAAAAACTAAATGATTATCTCAATGTAAAATTTAATGATATTGAGCATTGTAAATCTTATAGTCAGAACATGGAGATATTTGCTCGTTACGCTGACCTTGCTTCCCAGGTAATCACGGAAATTCTGCGTGTGGCAGTTTTTCCTCCCGAGATAGCGACGGTTTTGCAAGAGAAAGAAGAAGTGAAAAAATGCCGCGATATTTATCAAATGTTGGTTCATTACAAAAACACTAAGGATAAGAGAATCAGATTTGAGATCCTACGTAAATTAGGCCTGATAGTTTTAATTTCACGCATTAACCGTAGTCAAAATGTAGATGAGATTGATCAAGTAGTACGTCAAGTGGTCAATGCTTTTGCTGTGGGTCTGGGTTTTAATAAAGAAAGTAGTAATAGTTACTACCTATGGCTTGACCGTACTAATCGCGTGATCTTCAATAACAATAAAGCTAGATCCAGACTGTTGTATAGTTTTGCTACCAAAAAGAGAAAGCAATTAGCCCTCGATATTCATCCCCTGCAAGAATGCCAGTGTGATTCCTTTCGTACCCATAGAGGTAATAAAGTTGTTCATTTTGAATTTCGTAATAAGTTTAAGAAGTCGGGGCAAATTTCCTACGCTTCTTTTATTGAAAAAATGTTCCGTAAAAATTTAGAGTTTCCCAGCCAAATTCATGATACAGTGGGAATCAAGCTAGTAGTAGACTCAGAAAATGATATTCACAAAATTGTCGCCGATTTGGAAGGATTTTTAGGAGGCAGCTCAACTCGCAAACGTCAGAAAAACACTTACCATCGTTTTGATCAGCGTAAGATGAACAGTTTTGCAGCTGAGGGATATACCGTCTGGAAAGCAATTTATGACATTGCCTTAACTAACCCGGCCATTGATAAGATTAAAAAATTGATTAAAGCCACCAGTGGAAACGACCAGGTGCAGCAAGAGCTGAAGGAGCGATTACATTATTTATTACAGAAACCCCAAGATTTTGTGGTTGAAGTACAATTACAAGACATCAGTTCTTATTTGCTTAGTGTTGCTGAAGGAAGTGTGACTAATCACGCTTTACTCAAGGCTAGGCAAATAAGATTAAATTCTTTTTATAAATTTTTCCCCCAAGAAATCTATGAATCTGAAGTATTACAGCTCAAGCAGGATATTCTACGGGGCAACGATAATTAATAAAAATTATGGAGCTAGCAATCGAGTTGCAGAAGATTATTAGTGAACATAAAAATGTGCAAAGTAATTTAGGGCGTTCCTCACTTATCGAGGAAATAATTGATCGTCAGGAAGCCTTCGTTTCCTTTTCTGGCGCTTTGGTGGCTTGGACCCCTCCGGAATCGACCGGTCGTAGTCCGGAAAACACCTATGTAGTCAAGTATCAAACCAGCCAAGATAAAATTGACTGGGACTCCAAAGCTAATAATTCCCTGGCGCCAGAAGTTTTCGATAGCTTATGGCAAGATGCGATAGAGGTACTAGCGAAAAAGAAAAAAATTTATGAGTTGGACCGGGTGGTAGGAGCTGACAGTAACTATGCCCTTCCGGTTAAAATAGTATCCGATCGCGCCTTGACGGTTATATTTGCTGACAATATGTTTCGGCCTGTTCCCAACGATATAAAGCAAAGTGTGTTTGCTAACGCCGGTTTTACTTTGTTAGTCTTACCCTATGACAAGGTTGAAAACAAACTATATCGTCAAAGCGTACAAAAACGAGGAGAAGGAGAAGACAAGATAGTAATTGTTGCGGATATGGATAGAAAATTAGGCTTGGTATACGGCTCTGCTTATTGTGGTAGTGCCAAGAAATTGATTTTTACTGTCATGAATTATTTATTGCCTGAGCAGGGGATTTTACCCTTACATTGTTCTGCCAACGAGGGGAGAGATGGCAGAGTGGCCTTATTGTTGGGGCTGTCTGGTACAGGCAAAACTACTCTTTCGATTGATCCGAGGCGTAAATTAATTGGTGACGATGAGCATGGTTGGTCAGATAATGGCGTTGCTAATTTCGAAAATGGCTGTTACGCCAAACTCATCAATCTTAACCCTAAAAAAGAACCCGGTGTTTACAAAGCCACTTTCGGCAAGAGAAAATATACTAGTAATGGTTGTATTATCGAAAATACCATGATGTATCCCGATGGCACTTTTGATCTGGATGATGAACGGCTGACTCCTAATTCTCGCGCTTCTTTTCCACTGGAATTTCTGGATAATATCAAAGAAGGTGTAAAAGGAGATCATCCCCAGACAATTTTATTCTTGACTGCCGACGCTAATGGAGTATTGCCGCCAGTGGCCAAGCTTACAGCTGATCAAGCGATGCTCTGGTTTCTAATGGGATATACTAGTAAGTTGGCGGGTACGGAAACAGGAGTAATCAAACCGACAACAACTTTCTCGCGCTTCTTTGGTGAGCCATTTATGCCACGTAACCCTAGCGATTATGCTTCTCTATTGGGTGAGAAAATAGCTAAGTACAAAGCAGAGGTGTATTTAATTAATACCGGCTGGAGTGGAGGACCTTATGGAGTAGGCGAGAGAATGGATATTACGGTCACGCGGAGCATTGTCAATGCTGCCCTCACTGGTCAGCTCGAAGATGTCGAATACGAAGATGATACCTTGTTTCATATGATGGTGCCTAAATCTTGCCCCGGAGTGGATAGTACTATTCTTCGGGCGCAGAATACTTGGCAGGACAAAAAGACGTACCAAAAAAGAGCCGACGTTTTGGCTCAAGAGTTCTCTGATTATTTTGATAAGATGTACAAAGGGAAAGGAATAGCTAAGACAGTGGAAGAGCAGTGCCCCGGCAAATAATTATTCCAATCCTTTCATTGCTGCTCCTACCGCCACTGGGAAAAAATGGGAGATTTCTGCTAGTAAAGGTTTAATACTGTTTTGGTAAGCAACTCTTCCCCAAGGGTTGCCAGGGTAGGTTTTAATACCCAGCGATTTTTCTAACCAGGAAACAAATTCTTGATCATAAGCACAACCTCCACTGACGATAGTTTTATCTACTTTAATGTTTTTTCGAAGGGCAGCCGCCAGGATTTCCCTAAGCTCTTGCTGTAGTTGCTCTCGTTTTTTAGTAATTGCCTGATCCAACGAGTCGTTGTTATTTCCCGTAGCTGTTAATTGGCGATCTTTTTTAAATTGTTCGGCTTCCTTTATTCCAATATTGAGATGTTTGGCGATGGTGTTGGTAATTTCCTGTCCCCCAAATTCTAGGCTGTGCGTGATTAGAGGATGACCATGCTGAGTGATAATCACGTCAGTGTTTTTATTGCCAGCAGCAATAATCATTGCGGGGCGATGGTCGGAACCAGCCAGTGAACGTCCCAGAGCATGGAAAACTGTTTCCAGCCCTTGTAAATCCAAGCCAGCTCCTTTCAGTAAATTCTGGTAGTGGCTGATAACATGTTTGGCAGCGGCGCTGGCGTGTACCGTATCTGTTTTTCCTCCCGTGCTAGTGTTTATTTTCTGCCATTTTATCAGGGGGCTAGCACCTAAATGTTTAGTTGGCATGTTATCTGCCAACCATGATTCTATCACCGTTTTTGGAGTTTGTTGGTCAAAATTATATATTTGGTTGGCGGCACAGTGTCCGGGGATGACACTATAAGCCTTGGTAGTAGAAAATTTAGCTTGGCGGCATATTTCGCTAAGCGCTTTTTGAACAGTCTGACGTTCTTGGTTGGAGGGAAGGCTAGTGTCTATTGCCTGTGGGAAAGCCAGATAGCCATAATTAGAAAGCCAGGCGTGATGATCGCGCTCTGTTATTTCTGCAATTCGAGCACCGCTTGCTCCAATGTCAACC
>JAHJQX010000019.1 GCA_018818965.1 Patescibacteria group bacterium
CCAAATTCTCAATGGTAAAATCTTTCTCCGTTAGACCTTTATAAAATGTTAGGCTCTTGGCTAGACTTGATTTGACTGCTGCTCGCTCCATCTTCTTCCAGACTAGTAGATCGGGGTCATAATCCAGCTCATCGGTGAAAAAATATGAAACAGCCTCAGCAATATCAGAAAATTTCCGAATACGTTCCTGTTCGAGAGCGACCGCTTGCTCGATGTAATCTAGGGCAACTTTTTTACCCGTTGCTACCACTCCCCACTCCCCGGCTTCAACTGATTTGATCAAGCCAGCCTTTTTTAGATATGGTAAACAATGCCCAGCAAAATTATCGATCGACATCTCTCGAATGTATTGACCATTGATCGAATCTAATTTCTCTAGATCGAAAATCGCCCCCGCCCGATTAACATTGGCTAAATCAAATTCCTTTACTAGTTCCTCAAGCGAAAATTTCTCTCGCTCACTCTTAGGATTCCAACCGAGAAAGACCATAAAATTAATCAGCGCCTCTGGTAGATATCCCTGCTCTTTGTAGTCTAAGAAAGCAGTTGCCCCGTGACGCTTGCCGAGTTTCTTTTTATCGGGACCAAGAATCATTGGTAGATGAGCGAATTCTGGCACCTCCCAATTAAAAGCTTGGTAAAGCAAAATGTGCTTGGGGGTAGAAGGCAACCATTCTTCGGCTCGAATGACGTGGGTGATTTTCATCAGATGGTCATCGACTACTACGGCTAGATGATAGGTCGGAAAGCCATCCGACTTGAGAATAACTTGATCATCAAGCGTGTCATTTTTGATCGAAACCTTACCCCGAACAATGTCTTTGAAAGCAGTGATACCCTCGGGAATCTGGAAACGAATGACGTATGGTTCCCCCGCCGTTAATTTCTCTTTTATTTCAGTCTCAGAAAGCTGCAAACATTTGCGATCGTATTTGGGGGCTTGCTTGTTCTTCTGCTGATCTTGGCGCATTTCGTCTAGTCGCTCGGAGCTACAAAAACAATGATAGGCCTTTTTGCCTTCGACTAATTTATAAGCATACTTTTTATACAAATCTTGTCGCTGTGATTGCACATAGGGACCATACTCCCCTTCCTTATCTAGCCCTTCATCATAATCAAGTTTAAGAAAATCTAAGCTCTCTTTAATCTTTTCGATACTACCTTTCACCAGACGCGTACGATCTGTATCTTCAATTCGTACAATTAAATCGCCTTGGTTATGCCGAGCAAAAAGCCAAGCGAACAAGGCGCTACGGATATTACCAATATGGGGACTACCGGTTGGTGAAGGCGCAAAACGCGTGCGGACAGACATCTATTATTTCTTAAACATATAATCTTTGTTGATCTCAGCGTCGGATTTTTCCCAGGGGTAATTAAGCCAGATATTGTTTGACACTTCTTCAAGATAAATATCCGGATCAACTTTGCGACGTGGCTTAGTATGCAAAACAGCCGTCAGGAAATTATAACCTAACTCTCGCATTTTACTAGAGACATTTTCTAATGTTTCTCCGGAATCACAGACGTCATCAACCACCAATATTTTAGCCTGGGAAATATCAGCCTGGGCGATAGCTGATTCATCTAGCTGCTCGATCAACTTGGTCTCGGCAAAACAATTCGAGAGATGAGTAACAATCGGCCACGCTCCACGCGCTGGACCGTAGATGTGAGTAAACTTTTTCTTAGTCAACTTTTCTATTAACTGTTCCATTAGCCGTCCGAAGTCAGCGTAGGAAATTAATTTTCGAGTGATGTTATCCATACAAAAACATACTAACAAGGCTTCTTAGGTAGACTATGAAGCCCTGTTATTTTTCTAGGTATATTAGAGTAGCTCGCCTTTCCCCCTTATCGCAAATTCACTAATTTAATTCGATCACTATAGAAATCCGTTACAAACAGCCAATCGCCACGTACCGCCATTCCTTTGGGACCTGTCCAGCGAGTAGTGTCTTTATTGCCGTTAGCCAGCCCTCGCGTACCCGAGCCTGACACTAAGCGAGTATGACGGGAAGCAATATTAACTGCTCGCACTCGCAAGTTACCAGCTTCCGAAAAAAAGATATCACCATTTGCTCCCACCTCGATATACTCTGGAATGGATAACAATGCCTCCGATACATGGCCTTCTTTGTAACCTGGCAAACCTTTCCTATTCACTAGGGTGGTAACATTCTTAGTCTCGAGATTTATTTCCCTAATTGAGTGATTATATTTATCGGCTACATACAGAGTGCGCCCGTCATCTGAGATGGCCAAGGTGAAAGGACCATTGAATTTTGACCAAGGGCCAAAGCCATTTACATAACCGGCTTCACCCGTCCCCGCAATGTGGAAAGTGTGACCACTGTCTACATGAACTCCTCGAATACGGTTATTCGAACCTTCAGCGATATAAAGAGTTTTTTCATCTGGCGAGAGAGCGATACCAGTCGGTCGATTAAAGTAAGCACAACCAGCTACACCTGTTTCGTAAGTATCCGGACAAGGCCCACCTTCTTGATAACCATTATTAGAATTATAGGCATTGACTTCGCCAGCACCAGTGATATAGGTAGTCTCGCCGGTAGCAACATTGAGTTTGCGAATACGATGATTATTGCGATCTACTAGATAAAGCGTCTGGCCATCACTGGAAGCGGCCATATCAGTAACGTCACTAAAGCGAACTTCGGAACCTGTCCCTTCAGTATAACTATCCATTGCGTGCCCGGCTACCTCCCTGAGATTGCCAGTGATCAGATTAAGCTCAGCAATTTTGTTGTTTTCTGAAAGATAAAGCTTATAACTATCAGCCGATAACTCCAATGCTTGCGGCCGTCCAATCAACGCTTCACTCAAATGACCAAATTTATTACCATAGCGATGTTTACCAGCTACGAGCTGTTCATTCTCGCCATTCAGGTCAAAGGAATGGATGCTCGAACCACCCTTAAAGAGAACGTACATTGTCGCCTGACCGTCAGCGTTTCTTTTGAAAAACATATCGGAGGCCCAGTTTAACATTTCTGTTTCTCGGCGCTGTTGTAGTAGTTCTTTCTCTTTAGTCCGGAGATCAATGCGATAAATTTCATTGAATACACCTTGGGCTCCGGCAACAGCATAAAGGTCAGTGCCATTGACTTGGATGCCCCCTAAATCAGCAAAGCCGCCAGCAATACGCTGTCTGGCTGATTGACCAAACAAATCGATTTGTTCAATACTATTGTTGCCCGCGTTGGCAACATAGAGGAATTGTCCGCGCCAGGTCATTTTAGTGGGAGTAGAAAAGTTTTTTGCCACCTCAATCACTGGCCCACCATTGAGCTTAGTGCGTAAAATCCGATTGTGGCCGGTATCAGCAATATAAAGATCTTCTCCTCGGATCATTAGGCCCCGCGGCTGAGCTAAGCCATCACCAACTATGGTGGAGACTTCATTGCCATCAATTTTACGAATCCGATTATTTAAAGTATCAGCAATAAATACTCGATCTAAACCATCAACCACTATCGCTTCCGGATAACCAAATTGAGCATAATGTCGAAAACCATCCTGCTTGCCAAATTCACCAGTGCCAGCATATTTTTCAATTTTGTTGGTGCGACCATTAATACGACGGATGACATTATTAGTCGTGTCAGCAATGTAGATATTACCATCCGGACCAAGAGTGAATCCTTTAGGAGTATCTAGGTAGGCTTCGGCGGCATCCTCGCCATCACCAGCGTAGGTTTTACCGATAGCGGTGCGACTGTCACCATAGGCAGCGAGGGTAAGCGCAGGAACAAGTAATACCAACAACCCTCCTGCCAGCAAGCTCAAAAACAGCGAACGTTTTTTACACATGGTTTTTATTTTTAATTATTGATAAAAATTAAGAATCTTTGTCTGCTCGTTCGTTCGTCCCGATGCGGATCGGGATTTCACTCCCTGCCTGCCGGCCGGCGGCAAGGCAGGACTTCGCAAATAAATTTAACCTTAGTCTAATTCTACCACTATTCCTTGTTTGGTATCAACCCTTATAATCTTATTATTTTCCAGCTCCGTAGTAGCTTTCTTAGTACCCACCAAACAAGGCTTTTTAAGCTCCCGAGCAACAATGGCGGCGTGACTAAGAAGACCGCCTTGATCAGTAACGATTGCTCCGGCCTTTTTCATCAGGGGTAAATAGCGTACGTCAGTGTTTTGGCAAACTAAGATATCGCCCGGCTGAAAATCGACTCGTTTGATATTTTTCGCTCCCGCCATAACGACCCGTCCCTCAACAACACCGGGATAAACAGACACTCCCTGGATTGCTGGCTTGTCATTTTTACTGTCAGAGCTCGCCAGCGGTGGTAGTGAAATATGCTGGGCGATAATACGATTATAGTCAATAAAATAAAGCTTATTGCCCGGCCAGATCATCGCTTCAAAATATCCCGCTAAATATTGATGATGAAATTGCGCCTGGACTAACTGCGTCAACTTTTCTCTATCTAGCGGATCAGTTATTAACAGACTCTCTATCATCCGCTGAGCTTGAGTAGCCACCGTTTCAATTCGCTCCGGTCGCCAGTGCCACTGCTTAAAATCGTAAAGAAATTGATACGGAGTATGCTCCGTCAACCCACGAGTCAATTGGGCGTGCAAACCCCTAATAATCTCACCAAAAATCCCGTCCGAGCTGACCACAAAAATAGCTGACCAGGACGTTTTATCGGAATGCGGTGGAATATAAACAGTGTACTGACTGGGATCAATTTTTAGTTTTTTAAACCAAGTGTCATAACATTCTTGTACCGACAGTCCCCTATTGCGCAATTTTGGCAGTGACTTATCTTGGGGGATGAGACGCATGGCGCAAAGTCGGTCACCATTTTGCCGGAGAAATTTGACAAAGCGAGGAGATTTCTCCATCATTTCGGCGGCCGGAAAAATATCGGGCTCAAGAAAAGGAAAACCTATCTCTTGATGAAGGAGAGCTAATCTTTGGTCGCGCGTTTCATCTTCCTGACGTAATTGCTGTGACAATTTCTCCTTACCCAACTGTTGATACCACTCCCCGACTGAGGGTAAATTTTTGGTGACGATGGGAGTTTTCATGATCGACGAACTTTTTCTTGATAAACCGCCCAAATAAATTTGATTGTGGCTGTGAATATCCTCCCCACTCGCTGCGGTTGTTTAATTAGACGCCAGAGCCACTCCAGCCCAAGACTACGTATTATTTTCGGCGCCCGTTGTACCTTACCAGCAATAAAATCATAAGCACCCCCTACTCCCATCGCTATCTTTACGCTCGGCAGCTTGGCCAAATTACGCGCAACCCATTTTTCTTGTTTGGGGTGACCATAGGCGACAAGAAGAACGTCCGGTTGAGCTTTGTTGATGCGCTGATGAGCTTTTTGATCGCCAGCAGACAAAGCCTCCCCTTCATAAGTGCCCGCAATTTTCAATCCAGGGAATTCCTTTTGTAGTATCGCGGCTGTCTTACCCCCCACTCGTAAACGTCCTCCCAATAAATACAACGACTTTCCTGCCTGAGCACAAAGCTGAGCGAGAGGCCGGATTAAATCCGTTCCCGAAATCCGCTCGGGCAATACTCCTCGACAATAACGGGGATAGAAAACTAAGCTGGCGCCGGTGTAAATTACTTGCCCGGCAGCTTGGAAAACGCGCCATAATTTATTTGACGCAGCCGGCAACGAGAGAAACCTGGCCGCCCAAAGGAGGCCAATACCATCCGGGATGGAAATATCAGCCTGATTGATAATTTCCCGAAACTCACTATCCTCCTGCGCCGCCATGATAAATTCGGGGTTGGTAGTGACCAGATAGTGCTGATTGCCAGAACTAAAAAACTCCCGGACTTGCTTGAGAACTTCCGATTCTGATTTTTTATTTACTTGGACACCTAAAATCTTGATTGGTTGGCTAGGCACGGGATTAAATATATTTTTACTTATTATAACAGGCTACGACGCAATCACAATCAAATAAAAAACCAGAATACTGTTTGTTGATTCTGGTTGACTGCTAGGTCAAGGTGCGGATGGTTTCGTGTTGACCTGGCTGACCGCTAGGTTGCTTGCATGGCACGAGTGGGATCGGGGCTGCTGACGGCAGGCCTTTCGAAAAAGCTGGGGAACTCGGATATTGAAGTACCATCAAGCTCAGAGACATCTTTGCACGACCCGGTGTACAATAGATCGTACGTGTCCCTCGTCGTTAGGTACGGTCTTCGATCCCTTTGCTCCCCCGGATCCGGCTCAATGTCCGTCAGCGGCACTTTTTTGTACCACCCGACAAAGATCAACGCGTGGGTACCGTTCACCGCCAGGATCTCATGCGCCCGGCTGTGGGGGAAAAACATCTTTTGACCAATATATGAAGATGACATACTCTCTCCTTGTGTCTCCTTACCTAAATTGCTTGCCAGTGGAATTGAATAGGTCATTATAAATTACTCAATCTGGCTGTCAATCGATCCCTTTGCTATCTTCCTGCTCGGTGATAGAATAAAAACATAAGCAACCTATGAAAAAAGCTCTCCTGCAACAAAAACTAAACAATAATCAAGTTCGCTGCGGTGTTTGTGCTCACCGCTGTACCATCACCCCTAACCAGCGCGGTGTTTGTGGTGTGCGGGAAAATCAGGCAGGTACACTTTACGCCCTTAATTACGGCAAAGCGATTGCTACGCAGGTTGATCCGATAGAGAAAAAACCACTTTATCATTTCTTGCCCGGCTCGCGTAGCTACTCTATCGCCACCGTTGGCTGCAACTTTCGCTGCTACCATTGTCAAAATGCTGACATCGCCCAACCTGATCCGGAAGGTCTATTTTCTAAAACCAGTGCCATTCCTGGCCAAACAATGCTACCGGAAACAATCGTGAAAGAAGCCCTCCGTCACAATTGTCAGAGCATCGCCTACACTTACACCGAGCCGACTATCTTTCTCGAATACGCTCTCGACACGATGAAGCTTGCTCAAGCGAGTGGTCTGAAAAACATTTTTGTCAGTAATGGCTATATGACCGCTGCCACAACCAAACTACTCGTCCCCTATCTCAACGCTATCAATATTGACCTTAAAGCTTTTGCTAACGGAACTTATCTTAAAATCTGTGGAGCCAAATTGCAACCAGTGCTAGATACTCTGAAGCTGATGAAAAAAAATAAAATTTGGGTAGAAGTGACTAGCCTAATAATCCCGACTGTTAATGACTCGAGTAAAGAAATTGCCGCCACGGCTAACTTCATCACCACCGAGCTCGGTCTGGAAACTCCTTGGCACCTCTCCCGCTTTCACCCCGCCCACAAAATGACTGACGTACCATCAACGCCCAGCAAAAAACTACATGAAGCTTACAGTCTGGGTAAAAAAGCAGGCTTGAAATACGTTTATGTCGGCAATGTCCCCGGCGACAAACTACAAAACACACTTTGTCCCCGCTGCAACGAGCTAGCAATTGAGCGGCATGGTATAATGATAGAAAGATATGACGAGGATGGGAAATGTTCGAAGTGTAAAAAGAAACTGGCTATTATCAAATAAACTAAAGGGCTACACTGATATGCTGTAGAAAACCGGGTTTCGGCCGAGCGAGCACGGTTCTCCCGATCCGATCGGGAGAGAGCGAAGCCGAAACACGAGTTGGTTTTTCTCGCTGGCCTGCCTGCCGGTAGGCAGGGAAAAACCAATGTGTTTTCGAGGCATGTCAGTGTGACCCTCAAACAACTACTCTATGTCCCTAACCTTCACCGCCATCACCCCGCATCCGCCCATTATCATCCCCACCATCGGCGGAGAGGAACTAAAAAATGTTGCTCAGACAGTGGCCGCCATGAAAAAGCTGGGTAAAGATTTCCGGCACGCCAACCCCGACACGGCTATTGTTATTTCCCCCCACGCTCCCCTTTCACCTGATGCTTTTGTTATCAACAACAGCTCCCGGCTTCACGGTAATTTCCAAAACTTCGGTGATTTTACTACTCAGCTAGAATTTGCTACTGACACTGACCTATCTCAAAAAATATCTGACGCTGCCTCGGCCGCTAAGATACCAGTCGAACATTCAGACAGCCCCGATCTCGATCACGGCAGCCTGGTTCCTCTTTATTATCTCGCTAAAAACAACCCCAACTTAAAAATAGTAGTTCTCAGTTTTTCCTACAACCCTCTGGCAGATCATTTTCGCTACGGACAAATCATTAAAAAAGTAATTAACGCTAAACTCAACCAAAAAACCGCCCTGATTTCTTCTGGCGACCTTTCCCATCGACTCGCACCTGAAGCGCCAGCTGGCTTTAATCCCCGCGGTCAGGAGTTTGATACTCTACTGGTCAAATTACTAAAAGAAAAAAATACCACCGGCATTTTAAACCTCGAATCTGATTTAATTGAAGCAGCGGGCGAATGTGGTCTCCGTTCCATTTGTATTATGCTTGGCGTTTTAGCTGATACCAACTACAATGTAGAGATCCTCTCTTATGAGGGACCATTCGGAGTTGGCTACTTAGTCGCAAAAATTACTAACTAAAATTAATGAACTCTTACACTCAACTAGCTCGCCAGGCCATCGAAACCTATATCAAAGAAGAAAAAACTATCTCCCTGCCAAAAAATTTACCAGCAAAAATGACCACCACTAGGGCAGGAGTGTTTGTAACTATCAAAAACGGGGAACAATTACGTGGTTGCATTGGTACCTATGAACCGACTAAGCCAAATATAGCTAAAGAAATTATCGCCAACGCAATAGCAGCGGCCACCAACGATTATCGTTTTTCTCCCATCACTACTGCAGAGCTACCCAAGCTTTCTTACGAAATTTCAATTTTATCTGAACCCGAATTAGTTAAAGATATTAGTAAATTGGACCCCAAGAAATTTGGCGTGCTTATCAAAACTGATCTAGGTAAAACTGGCTTGCTACTCCCCGATCTAGAAGGGATAGACACTACTGAGAGACAACTGGAGGCCGTCTACCAAAAATGCGACGCCGACCCAGAGCATGAGAAAATTACTATTTATAAGTTTACGGTAGAGAAATATGAATAGGACACTTATTAACGTCATCCCCGCTACTAAAATTTCCCCTGACAAAAATCAGGTTTTTTCCTATTTAGCGCCAACTGGCCAAAAACTCCAGCCCGGTCAAGAAGTGCTCGTCCCCTGGCGCAACCAGAATATCCGAGCAGTAGTTGTTGGCACTAACAACAAGTCTCAGCCTAAATTTGCGCTTAAGACAATTAGTGAAATCTTTCCCGAAAAACCTGTTTGGACCAAAGAACACCTCCAACTAGCAGAATGGACAGCGAATCATTATTGCACTTCTTTAGGATTGGTAATTAAAACTATGCTCTGGCCTCGTCTCAAACGGATCAAGAAAAATTCTGCTGTCTCTAAAAGTCAAAAGTCAACCCACTTCCCCCAGCTCACTCCTAGTCAAAGCCAGGCCTACCAACCAGTCGCCAGAGCAATCAAAAACCAAAAATACCAATCATTTCTTTTGCACGGCGTTACTGGCTCCGGCAAGACAGAAATATATATGCGCGCCATTCGAGAAATCCTTAAAAAAGGCAAGCAAACAATTTTACTCGTTCCGGAAATATCCCTTACCCCCCAAAATATCGACCGCTTTGCTGCCCGTTTCGGGATTGATAAATTAGCAATTCTCCACAGCCGGATGACGGCGGGCGAAAAATACCAACAGTGGCAAATGATTGTTCAGAACAAGGCTAAGATTGTCATTGGCCCTCGCTCAGCTATTTTTGCTCCCGGACAAAATATCGGTTTAATTATTGTCGACGAAGAACATGACGCTAGTTATAAGCAATATGACCAACAGCCCCGCTATCACGCTCGCGAGGTAGCTCTTAAATTAGCTAAGTTAACACAATCAGTTGCTATTTTGGGCAGTGCCACCCCTAGCGTGGAAAGCTACCACCAAGCTAAGGCTAAAAAACATACGCTGATTGAATTACCAGAACGTTTTGCTGGCGGCAGTCAATTACCGAAAGTAGAAATAGTTGACATGCGCCAGGAAATGAAAAAGAGAAACTACTCTATTTTTAGTGAAGGGTTGACTACATCACTGGAAAAGGTCTTGGCGAATAAGAAACAGGCGTTACTTTTTATTAACCGGCGAGGGGCAGCCACTTTCGTGATGTGTCGTGACTGCGGCTACGTGGTCGAATGTCCCAATTGTAGTGTCTCACTCACCTATCATTTGCAAAATAAACCTGTCTCCGATCAGGAACTAATTTGCCACCATTGTAATTACCAAACTAGCTCTCCTATTTTGTGCCCAGAGTGCAATAGCCAATTTATCAAATACTTTGGCACCGGCACGCAAAAAGTAGAACACGAGTTGGGAAAATTGTTTCCTCAAGCTAATATCGCTCGAGCTGATCGTGATAGCATGGGACAAAAAAACGCCCACCAGAAATTATTTCATGATTTTTCCTCTGGCAAATATGATATTTTGATTGGGACCCAAATGATTACTAAAGGCTGGGACTTACCTAATGTCGATTTGGTAGGAATTATTTCTGCCGATGTCCTTTTCAACTTCCCAGATTTTCGTTCTAACGAGCGGGCTTTCCAAATAATTACGCAAGTGGCCGGGCGCGCCGGTCGAGGCCAAAAACGTGGCCAGGTAATTTTACAAACCTACAACCCTAAAAACGCTATCATTAAAGCAGCCGCCCAACATGATTACCACAAATTTTACCGGGCAGAAATTAAAGAAAGACAAACTCTTAATTACCCTCCCTACAGCCAACTGCTAAAAATTATCTGTCAGCATCAATCTAGCGCCCAAGCCCAAGAGCAGGCAGCTGCCTTGGCAAAAGCAATTAGAAAAGCTATACTCAAGCATAAGTTACCGCTAGAATTATTAGGTCCGGCGCCCGCTTTTTTCTCCCGTGTACGTGACCAGTATCGTTGGAACATCATTTGCAAAATCAAAAATAAGGCCAATATTTCCTGCTTAGATCCTCTACTCTCAGGGAACAAGGCTAGCTACCTGGTAGATATTAACCCGGAAGACTTACTCTGATGCCTAAAAATAGAACCAAGCACGAGACAACTATTTTAGTCTTTCTGGTAATGATTACGTTACTGGGGATTGCTTTTTTTGTCTGGCGACTATGGCTACCAGAAAAAAATGAAAATCGTGAGAAAAGCGTTGAGGAAGAAAAGGTAGAAAACCAGCTAAAAATTCCTCAGCTCAGCATCGAGGAACTAAAGCAAAAAATCATTGCGGGAGAAGAGCTGATTTTGCTCGATGTCCAAAGTTATGATGATCACCTTAAAGCTACTTTGCCCGAAACCACCTCGATCCCCCTTGATGAACTCAACAACCGTCTGACAGAATTACCAAAAAACAAAACCATTATTACTATTGATGGTGGAGAAGATTGTGATACCTGCTCTCGCGCCGCAGAAATTTTGCTTACCTCTGGTTACACCGATATTAAGAGACTAGACGGCGGTGTTACTGCTTGGGCAGAAGCCGGCTATCCAATTGCCTCCGGTAAAGACATTACTGTTAAAAACGTCAGTTCCAAGGAGTTAAATGACAAAATAACTATCCACGATGATATTGTGATAGTAGATGTTCGCGAATTGTCAGACTATAATGCCGGACACATCCCAGGAGCTCAACATGTTTCTTTCGCTGGAGTTACTAAAAGTCTCCAGGACATACCCCGAGATAAAGATATAATAGTCTACGACCAGACGGGTAACCGCAGTCCTGTAGTAGTCAAACAGCTTATTCGCGAAGGATACTTAGACACCTTCAATCTACTGAGCGGAATTGACCAGTGGCAAAAAGATGGGTATGCGGTAGAGAAGTAGGCGTTAGATTATAAATAATAGATTTCGGTACTATTTTAGAGATATTAGCAAACAGTTCCTAAGACCTAAAACTTATTTAAGTACCTTGTTCCCAATCGGCTAGGTACTTTTTTTGTTCCTTGGTCAGAGTATCAATCTTGATACCCATAGATTTGAGCTTAACGCACGCAATTCTCTGATCAACGGCCTCGGCCACGTCGTAGACTTTCTTCTCTAATTTGCCGTGATTGTCTACCACATACTGAGCAGCCAAGGCCTGATTGGCAAAACTCATATCCATGACTGTCGGCGGATGTCCTTCAGCGGCGGCTAAGTTTATCAAACGACCTTCGGCCAAAATATAAACTCGTTTACCCCCACTTAAGGTATGTTCAACAACAAAATCTCTCACCTCTCGCTTCTTTTTAGTAATTTTGTCCAGACCGGACAAATTCAGCTCCACATTAAAATGGCCAGAATTACATACTATCGCTCCGTCTTTCATCACCTTAAAATGTGGTACGTCAATCACATTAATATTACCAGTGACAGTTACAAAGATATCGCCAGTCTTGACTGCCTGAGCAATTGGCATGACGTCATAACCATCCATCCGAGCTTCCAAGGCTTTGACCGGATCCACTTCGGTGACAATAATTTTGGCGCCCAGTCCTTCCGCTCGCATCGCCGCTCCCTTGCCACACCAGCCATAGCCAACGATAACAATGTTTTTGCCAGCCAGTAGCACATTAGTGGCGCGAATAATACCATCCATCGTCGATTGACCAGTGCCATAACGATTATCAAAGAAATGTTTAGTCTGGGCATCATTGACGGCCACTACGGGGAATTTTAGCAAACTGCGCTGCTCTAGAGCCCGCAATCTAATCACACCCGTGGTGGTCTCTTCAGTGCTGCCCCAAATTTCTTTAGCTTGCGCCTGGCGCTTTGAATGTAGGAGCGAAACCAAATCGGCTCCATCATCCATCGTAATATTAGGCTTATAGTCCAAAGCAGCGTTCAAATGTCTATAGTATGTCTTATTATCCTCGCCCTTGATTGCCAGTACCGGAATTTTATAATCCTTAACCAAAGAAGCGGCTACCTCATCCTGCGTACTGAGAGGATTGGAAGCACATAATACCGTCTGCGCTCCGCCATCTTTGAGCGTCCTCATTAAATTGGCCGTCTCAGAGGTAACGTGCAGACAAGCAGCAATCGTCTGACCCTTAAGCGGCTTGGTGCGTTGCCATTCTTTCCTGATTAAAGCTAATACCTGCATTTGCTTATCAGCCCATTCAATCCGTTTCTTACCCTGGGAAGCGAGCTTAAGATTCTTAACGTCATACTTCATTGTTTTATGATTATTATAATTTTAAATCTTGGGCAAAATTGTCTTTATATCTTTTTCTAAATTCCGCCAATGTATACTTGTGCGTCTGTGTTCCATACAATTCTACTGTATACACACTGGCCAGAGCGGCTACCTTTCCTATCTTTTCAATTGGCAGCTTACATAGTAGTCCTTTTATAATTCCAGCCCGATAGGCATCCCCCGCTCCGGTGGGGTCAGAAGTATTTTTTGGCCTAGCTGTCGGGATTTGATATTCCTTGCCGTTATGATAAATAATCGATCCTTTTCCTCCCAGCGTGACTATTAAGTATTCGGTGAAATCCTCGACTTTTTCCTGACTCAGCCCGGTTCTGTCTCTAAAAAGTTGTAATTCATAATCATTAAAAATAGCTACTTTCGAGCCAGTAATCATCCCTATCAGCTCCTCTTTGTTAAAGAGGGGCATCCCCTGGCCGGGATCAAAAATATACGGTACTCCTGCTTCCCGGAACTCTTGCGCATGCTTAATCATCCCCTCTTTACAATCGGGAGCCAAAATAGCTAATTCCGGTTTTATTTTCTCAATAATCTCCTTGAGAGAAATATTGTGACCCAACATCGCTCCCGCGTGGAAAGAGGTAATCTGATTATCATCAATATCAGTAATAATGTGAGCCGAGGCAGTATATTCTTCCGGTAATATTTTAATGCAGTCGGTCGTGATTTTATTTTTCTGTAGCCACTCAGCATACTCCGTAAAATCCTTGCCCGCGGTAGCCGCAATCGTCGGTTGCTCACCCAATAAAGCTAAATTGTAAGCAATATTGCCAGCCGTTCCTCCTAGTTGCTTGGATAAGTTATCAACCCCAAAGCTGACATTCAAAATATGAATCTTATCCGGCAAGATATGATCAGCGAAACGCTCTTTGAAATTCATGATGTAGTCGTAGGCTAAGGAGCCTGTGACAAGAATATTTTTCATAAGGTTGTAATTGGTCGGGCTTGTACCACGTATAGTTTACCCTGAGCATAGGCCCATTCTATGTCTTGCGGTGAACCGTAGTGTTTTTCTATTTTTTTAACGGTGCGCGCTAATTTAATAATTTCTGCTTCTGCTAATTTTTGTTTATTCTGGCGGTCAGCTGGAACTGATGTTTCTTCTACCCCACCTCCGTCCTGCCGGCGGGTTATCATCATCGTCTGTTCTGAGACATTGGAATCGACAATTTTTTCTTCATCCTTGGCCACAACATAAGAATCAGGAGTGATTTTACCCAAAACAATTGACTCCCCTAACCCCCAGCCCGCCTCAATAATCATCTGGTTATAATCTTTAGTGATCGGGTGTACCGAGAAAGCCACGCCGGCTACTTCTGATTCGATCATTTTTTGTATCACGACGGCAATACTAATCTTTTTCTTCTCAAGTTGGCGAGCATAACGGTAAAAAATAGCTCGCGGGGTAAATAATGAGGCCCAACAATCTCTCACGCGATCAAGTAACATGTCCTCTGTGGTATCTAGATAACTCTCTAATTCTCCTGCCCAACTGTCCAGCTTGCTATCCTCGACGGTAGCTGATGACCGGACCGCTACATACTCAGCTTGGAGTTTTTTATAATCCGTTAAAATACTTTGCTGGAGATCAGAGTCCATTTTAGTCTGACGGATCAGGTGCCGAATAATCTCAGCAGCTTCCTCGACTGATTCAGTGTCTTCCGGTTTTACTTTACGTAAAGCCGATTCTATTTCCACGCCAACATCACTCTCTGCTAAATATTTGTCGAAGGCGGACGCCAAAACTACAAAGCCAGGTGGTACCGGAAATCCAGCCCTCACCATTTCGCCCAGGGAAGCTCCTTTGCCACCGGCTTGATTGACAGAAGACTTATTTACTTTAGTTAAAGGTAAAATAAATTCCACGGCGTAGTTTATTAATAAAACTCATTCTACCGCAATTATTTATTTTCTTCAAGCAGTCGCAAGCGACCAAATCGTTGACCGTCTTCTTGAAGATTTCTAGTTATTACAAATTCATAACCACCGCAGTCCTCAATCCAAATAACGTTTCGACCTGCCCGGGCAAATAAATATTGAAATGCTTGCTGCTCGTCCTCAACCCCGACCGCTTTAACCCGCGCTTGGGCACAGCTATTGGCAACAA
The DNA here is from genome assembly GCA_018818965.1 of Patescibacteria group bacterium. GTDB lineage: Bacteria > Patescibacteriota > JABMPQ01 > JABMPQ01 > JABMPQ01 > JABMPQ01. Next base: position 15,318 of record JAHJQX010000019.1, read on the forward strand.
TATAATTAGTCGCCGCTTGCATGTCGCGCAGGGGTAAATCAAATTCTCCAGTTTGGGTACCAGCCTTTAAATTACACCAATAAGTGACCGTATTCAAAAGATTGGCACTGACCAAGAACACTACTAGCGCCAAAACTAGGGTGCGTGACCACCAACCCCACCGCCTGTACACTTGCGCGAACAAAAAACCGAGATAAATGAATATTACTGGCGCTAACAACAAGAAAAAGTGAAAATATTTCTTTTCGGCGGTTAAGAAAAAGGAAGATAAAACTAAACCGAACAGAAATAAAATAGCCCGTAACGCCCAGAGTTGGCGGGACTGGGTCGACCAAATCAAACCTTTTAAGCAACTGTGCTGACGCCAAATAAAATAACTACTTGGTAGTAAAAATAGTAACAGCACAAAACCAATTGCCTCTTTGTTTAATACTAGCTGGCTGGTAAATTGAATAAAATCTCCCAGCCCCTGCTCGATTCTATCTAGCCAGGAAATACTTTCTCGTACAGTTAATATCCAATTAATAACCGCGCGACTATTCTGCCCGCCAGTTTGAAATTCAAAAATTATCAGTGGTAAATTCACCAGTAGATAGATCAGTCCAAAAAGACCAGCGTATAGTAAATTGCGCCTAACCACATTCTTTTTAAGCAGAGCCGCTCGTTTACTGATAATGAAAAGTAGCAGAACGAGAGGTAACAACCAAAGGCCTTGGGCGTGGGCTTGTCCCGCTAATGCTACAACCGCTGCGAGACTTATTATACCTATCAGTCGGTATTTTTTACTAAAAAACACTTGAGACGTTAACCATAAAGTTAAGATTGTGAAAAAAGGCAAAACATTTGGGTTCCACCCCCAACGCTCATAAATATTCAGCCAGAAGGAAGTTACATATAATAAGATTGCCAGTCTGGCAGTTAAAGTTGAAAAATGCTTCTTGGTAAAAAAGTAAATTAAGCCGACTGTAATTATATCTAGAGCTGCTACTGCCCAACCCCCAGCTACAGGAGCTAGATTAAAAATAAGATAAAAAGGAGCCAAGAAATAATAGAAAAAAGGGCCAAGGTAAAAATTACCAATCGTGGTGGGTGGCCCAAGCAGGCGAATAAAATCACGTTCGATCATCTCCTTGACCACATAAGCATCACGCGCTTCATCGTTGGCAAAATGGAGAAATTCTTCTAACTGGTAAAAACGCAAAAATACGGCCAATCCCAAAATAACTAACAACGGCCAATTGGCACGCACCAACAATAACAACTTAGATTTATTCATTCTTTCTACTTCCTTAATAATAGAGTAAAATGAAAAGGCATTTTTAATACTAACAGGTGTCAGAAATAATTTCTATTATCTTACCAACCTATAACGAAAGAAAAAACATCGGGCAACTTGTCCCCCAGATTTTAGATGTCTGCCGGGATAATCAAATTGCCAGCTCGCTCATTATCGTTGACGATAATTCTCCTGATGGCACTGCCGCCATTGTTAGCCAACTAGCGCAAAAATTCCCAGGCCAAATATCTTTGATTAAGCGCTCCCAGAAAATGGGTTTAGGCAGTGCTTATTTAGCTGGTTTTAAAAAAGCACTGCGGGAACAAGCTCACTACATTTTTGAAATGGACGCTGACCTTTCCCACTCACCGACTGATATTCCTCGCTTGCTGGCGGCTGCCCACAGTCACGATTTAGTCCTAGGTTCACGTTATGTACCCGGAGGCAAGGTAAACAACTGGAGTGCTCTGCGAAAAATAATTAGTCGCGGTGGAACACTATACGCCAAGACGATCCTGGGTCTGCCCATTAACGATCTCACTTCTGGTTTTAAATGTTTTTCGGCCAACGTCCTCAAACAACTAGATCTGAGTAAGATTAAGTCAGACGGCTACTCCTTCCAAGTTGAACTTACTTATCATGCTTACCAAGCAGGCTTTAAAATAAAAGAGGTGCCAATCACCTTTGAAGATCGACAAGTAGGACAATCAAAATTTTCTAAGCAAATTTTTTGGGAGGCAGCCCTGATGATCTGGCGTCTGCGACTGGGAACTAGGTTATAGATAGTGGTAAGTGGGAAAAGCGATCCTTTCCTAAAAAACTACCCCTTTCTTCTTTACTTCCTAACTATTATACATTTCATATAATTTCTGACAGCGCGCGCAAAACTTCTCCTCCTTATTATCAACATCTTCGATTGATTGTGCATAATACATCACACAGTGCGTATCAGGGCAGTGTGATAAGCTATAAGTGTGGCCTAACTCATGTGTTGCTTCTTTCAACGCTCTTTTTTTGACTAATTCCTGGTTGGCTGGCTGGTCGTAGTATTGCGGATCCAGCCTAGCAAGGGAAAAAAGGGCATTGCGTCCGGGAGCTTCTGCTTCACCGTAGACAAAACTAAAATCTTCCGAGTATAAATCAGCACCAATAATACCTAACACTTTTTCGATATTGGAAAAATCAAATAATCTTATTTCTCGAATAATTTGACCAGCTCGATACTGTTGGCGATTTTTATCATAGGCGGAAGCGGGCAAAGCTATCGCTCCTAATACTTTTGTGGGAAAATGTAAATAACCTAACAATTGTTTGCTCAAATATCTGATAATCTTTGGGTCAGTTTGCCCGATCGGCAAGATGTAGATTAACTTCATGGCTAGTCTTCTATGAGATCAGTAACGTCAAAAATTAATTCACTCCCCCGCTCCGCCTCACCAGCTAACACCTTTTTGGCTAACCAGTCTTCCACCTTCTTTTGAATGGTTCTCTGTATCGGTCTTGCCCCCAGAAGTGGATCGTAACCTAGTTCGGCTAATTTAGAAACAGCCGCTGGGGTAACGTTAATCTCTATCCCTTTTTCTTCACGAATATGAGCAATAAATTTGTTCAATAGTAACGAGGATATCTTCTCTACATCAGCTGGCGCCAACGGGTGGAAGCTAACCACTTCCGTAAAACGATTTATAAACTCTGGCCTAAATAACCCCTCACTTTGCAAATAGTCGAGCAGTTTTTGTTTTAAGCTCTCAGCGCTTAGTTTTTGCTTGATAGCATTACGGATAAATTCTGACCCCGCGTTAGAAGTAGCGATAATGATGCTATTGCTAAAACGCACTTTACGTCCCAGCGAATCAGTCAACCAGCCTTCGTCAAGTAACTGTAAAAACAGATTAAGTATATTAGGATGAGCCTTTTCTAATTCGTCAAACAAGATTAAGGAGAAAGGATTATCTTTCACAGCGTTGGTAAGTTCACCCCCCGCCTGCGCCCCCTCTGATCCGGGAGGAGCACCAATAAAACGGTGGATACTAGCGGTATCTTGGTATTCGCTCATATCAAAACGGATGATCTTATCCTCACTGCTAAAATATACCTCGGCCAAAGCCTTACAAGTTTCAGTCTTGCCCACTCCCGTCGGCCCGAGGAATAAGAAACTGCCAATTGGTTTTTGACTTTTTTCTACGCCAGCCCGAGCACGACGCAGGGCGTTGGCCACGGCCTTGACTGCTTCATCTTGTCCAATCACCCGCTGGTGCAATACTTCCTCCAAGCGCAGTAGCTTCTCTTTCTCTTGCTCGCCGGCCTCACCCACCGGTATCCCTAATTTTTGCTCTAAATAAGCCATTACTTCTTTATCTGATATCATCACCCCCGGCGAAGATTGGGTAACTATTTCTTCCAAGAGATTAATTGCTTTCTCGGGCGATGCCTTATCATACATATACCTATCAGCCAACTCGACAATTGTTTGTAAAGCCTTATAACTCAATAAGGTGTGTAACTTATTTTCCATCAAGGGAGCGTATTCTTCCAATACATTCATGATCTGCTCTGATTCTGGCTCAGCTACTTCAATCTTCTCAAATTTCTCGGCGGCAACTTTACGAGGCTCAATATTCTGATGCCAACCAGCTCGAGTAGTGGTAGCAATGATATAAAGCTCAGGGCTTTCCAGAAAAGGAATTAGAACTTGAGAGGCATCAATCATTCCTACCCCCTGCTGTCCACCAGCGAAAAGAGCCTGTATATTGTCGATATACAATATAATATTTCCTGCTCGTGCAGCATCCTGGAGAGCAGCGGCTAGACGCTCAATTATTTCTCCTGACGACTCTGCTCCAGCTAATAAATGGTCAATATCAAGCTTCATTATTTTACGGTGAGCAAAGTGTTGACCCGCTCTACCCTCCCGCATTTTCTGAGCCAAGAAATAGACTAAAGTTTCTTTGCCAACCCCCGGTTCTCCCACTAACAATATATTATGCTGGGCTGACTTAGCGAGAGCTTTCTCCATCGCTGTAAGTTCAGATGGATGTGCTATATATTCAAAAGGTAAATTAGCTACCGCCGGCGTTAGATCATAGGCAAAGCGCGAGAGGGCGATGGTGTACCCGCAGTCCCACTCTTTACCAATTCCTCCTGTTAATTTCATCCGGTCGGGATTAAATTTCAGGTTTTCTCTTTTTCTTCTGACAGTTGTCTCCCAATTAACAATATTTGCTACATCAGCCAGTTTGATATCCAAAAAGAAAGCTAGTTCATGGAAAAAAGCATCGACCTGAGACAAATTCACAAAAATATCCCCGACCTCAATCATAGAATGACCTTCAGCCAACGCCACCGGTAAAGCGCTGCCCACCACTTCCGCTAATTCATGCTCCGTGTCATCACTCTGGTGATTTTGATAAAATTTATCGAGATTGGACCGAAAATCTTGGGGCGGAATCCCCATGTGTAAAGTAATGAAGCCAATCCGATCATTGTCAAGTAACGCTCTAATTAAATCAGAGCTTTTAATTTTAGAGGGTGAACTTCCTAACTTGGTAGCTTTTTTAATAGCCAAAAAAACAGGGAGAGAAACAAAGTCAGCTAAGTTGATCTTTTTGCCTTGTCTAAGCAAACGCTCTACCTTCAGCAAGGGTGTGCGAGGTTGGTGACCAGTGATATCACTTTGGTAATAAATCCAAAAAGAGAGTAAGCCAAGCGAACAAGCAAATAAAACTAGAGCCATCCCAACCAACCATGACTGTAAAAATGGCCAAGAGATAAAGGGAAGAAAATACAAAATTGGGATGACTACGGCCAAAAAACCAAGCGCCAAAAGTAAGACATAACAAAACCGCAGAGGTTTATTCTTTCCCAGATCGTACAATAGAACCTTGCGTTTGTTGACTGACTTTTTGTTGTTAAAATAAAGTTCCATCTTTTATGACTGCAAATAAAAAATACCCAACAAAAATATTTCCGCTACTAGAAAAGGTAAAAACAGCCATAATAGAGAAACTGCCACTTCCAGTGCTAACAAAATAACAAAGACTAGCAAGAAAACAACCAAGACGAAAAACTTTATCACCATCCCAAAACCACGGGCGATCAAATTAAAACCCCAAATCTTAAATTTGACGTCTAGCGGTTGTCCTTTGGTGGGAGTATTATCTCTCTTCCAGGGAGCAAAAAAAGTGGTGACTGCCATCCTAACTGAGAAAACGTTAGCTAAAATAACAATAAAAGCTTTGAGATATTTAAATAACTTCAACAAACCCTGGCTATACCACCATGTAATATATTCTACTAACATTTATTTCTTTTTTATTGGCGCCGAACTGCTCGCCAAGACGCCTAAATTCTTTCTATGCGCAGATCATTGACAACCATCACTACCCCGTTGACATTCTCCGCAATATCCCCCACCTTCTGTTTTACTTCCAAGCTGCCCACTTCACCATTGAGAACCACCTGGCCATTTTTCACTTCCACCTCGACATTGTCAGTAGAAACAACTTCATCTACTAGTAATTCTCGCTCAATATCTTGCAGAATGTCGCGATCGGATCGGACACTGTCAGGTTCTTCGCTCATAGTGTTTGTTGTTTATTATTTACTCAAACCGTCTTAAATTGTAGCATACCCGGGTTGGGTTTGGTAGTCGCCCCTCGCTATTTAGGCAAATACTTTCTCTCTCGTAATTTTGATGGCAGATACTCCTGTTTTTCTCGATAATTGTGATTGGGGCTGTATTTGTAGTTTTTACCGTAACCTAAATTTTTCATCAATTTAGTGGGAGCGTTACGGATATGCAGTGGAACGGGCAGATTGCCGTACTGCCGAACATCTTGAGCAGCTTGGCCATAAGCCATATAAAGCGCATTAGATTTTTTACATTTGGCCATATAGACCACTGCCTGTGCCAAAATAACATTACACTCTGGTAAACCAATAAAGTGACAAGCTTGGTAAGCCGCCACCGCCTGTTCGAGAGCTTTAGAATTAGCTAAGCCGATATCTTCTGAAGCAAAACGGACTAATCGTCGTGCCACGTAAAGTGGATCCTCACCCGCTTCCAACATCCGCGCCAGCCAATAAAGAGCGGCGTCAGCGTCAGACCCTCGCATTGCTTTGTGGAGAGCAGAAATAATATTATAATGCTCCTCACCATCTTTGTCGTACATTAGATGGGATTTCTGGAAGGCCTCTTTAACTAGTTTGATGGTTACGTTTTTACTAATTGAACCAACATATTCGAGCACATTAAGGGCGGCGCGCGCATCACCATTGCTCATCTGGGCGATTTGCTTTATTACCGCTGGACTGATTTTAAGTTCCAGCTGACCCAGACCTTGTTTTTTATCCTTGAGCGCTTTTTTAATAATCCTTTCCAGATGCTCCGGCTGTAATTGCTTAAGAACAAATACCCGACAGCGCGACAGTAATGCTCCCCGCACTTCGAAGCTAGGATTTTCAGTAGTGGCACCGACTAAGACAATCGTGCCATTTTCCACGTATGGTAGCAAAGCATCTTGCTGGGCTTTGTTCCAGCGGTGGATTTCATCAATGAATAATATAGTGCTTTTTTTGTTGGCTAAATTATCCTGAGCCCGCTTGACAATATCCCGTAAATCTTTTACTCCACTGGAAACAGCACTTATTTGAACAAAATCTGACTTAGTTTGCTGGGCAATAATAAAAGCGAGGGTGGTCTTACCACTTCCAGGTGGACCCCAAAAAATCATTGACGGCAATCGATCCGACTCAATTACCTGACGCAATAATTTACCTTTCCCTATCACTTCATCCTGCCCGAGAAAATCAGCTAGAGTGACAGGACGGATACGATCTGCGAGCGGTTTTGATTTGCTTTTTATTATTTTCGTCATCTTTACGGTATTATATATTAAAATTCGACTTGTCTCTAGCAATATATTATTAAATTTATAGTGGGTAATCATTACAAGTTGGAACAAGCTAAAGGGACTTTTTAAGATATTCTAAGGGAGAACTGAACATTTTAGGTGAGGAAAATCTGAGGCAGAATTCACTCACATATTCTGGTAGGTA
>JAHJQX010000020.1 GCA_018818965.1 Patescibacteria group bacterium
GTCACCAGCCCCTGATGTTCCTCTCTGAATACCACCATCAATACGAACATTATCCCCAAAGGTAACTGGATTATCAACTCCACCACTACCAGTAGTACTATTTACAATACTACCATTAAAGTAGGTTACTCCCCCTGTACCTTGAGAGCCTATTCTGATCGAGGGAACTACTACTGTCTCCGAGTAGGTAATGGTACTGGCCGGTTGGAGGGAGTTGGCAGTACTAGCTGAAGCCACCAGGCTCAGTGAGAGGCAGAAGGCGAGGGTGAGGGTGGTTATTGTTAGGGTTTTAGTTAGAGTAACCATAAGTTAATTTTATTTTACGGGCTTATTTTAGCACACTTTCTAAACTCTCTCCACATATTTCCCGTCTCTAGTATCAATCCTTATTGTATCGCCCTCTTTGACAAATAGGGGAGTATTCACTTTCAGGCCAGTTTCCAATTCCACTTCCTTAGTACCACCATCAGCCGTATTCCCTTTGACACTGGGAGGGGCTTTCACTACCTTGAAGTCTATTTTGATTGGCAGCGCAATATTTACCGGCTGGTCGTTGTAATAAAGAATATCTACTTTGGTGTCTTCGATAAGATACATGCCTTTGTTGCCAACAACGTTTTTCGCCAGAGAAAACTGATCGTAAGTTTCGTTGTCCATGAAACAGTAATTACTTCCTTCTTGATACAAGTAGAGACATTTTTTACTGTCTAGAGACGGCTCGCCGAATTTATCACCATCTTTGAAATTTTCTTCTAAAACGTTACCGTTCAAAATATTTTTCAGTTTTGTTCGCACTACGGCTCCGCCTCGTCCGATCTTGGAGTGTTGGGATTTAATGACTTCGTAAGGCTCGTCCTTGTATTCAATTTTAGCACCTACTTTGAGGTCAGTGATGTTTAGCATGATTTAATCTTCTCCCCTCTCAATCTCCAACACTATCGGCTCCATCGTTCGATAAGGAAACTTATCGCCATAGGCGAAAGAATCGGGAAACTTAATCTTAGCGCTAGCTTCTTTCATGTCATAAATTATTCCATCACCCAAGCCGATATCGTTGTATTCTATTGGATCAGTTTGTTCATTAACAGTCACTCCCATTACGGTACAATTTCCTTGCCAAGGGTCGTAGTGGACAGCAGTGTCACTTACTTCAGTAGAAAAAGTATCTCCTTCTTTTACGGAACTCAAATTAAACTTGAAAGTAGCAGTGTGGGTTGTTTTTCCTGGTTTAGTTGTGCATAAACCTAACTTGGCTTCAGGGTTTATGTAGAAATTAAATGAATCCCATTGTTCTTCGTAGTCTAACTTTGCTTCCCATTTGGCTTGGTAGCCGTATTCTGCCTCTTTCCCAGCCGGTTCAGTGATATTTCCTTCTGTTTTGACTTTAATATTTGAATCAACTGTAGAAGTAGTGGCTACAGCTGGATTCATTTTGGCCACTTCTATTTTGGCTGCAAGCTTATCTTCTTGGTCGATAGTATAACAAGATTCAGATTTCGCTTCGACGGTAATATTAGTAGCGTCAAGCTTCTTTTTTGTCTCGCCATTGCTAAAGATAATAGTTATGTAATCAATATTTTCCTTAGGATCTTCGAGGCAAAATCTTCTTTTCTCTTTATCGGTCCATTCTTCGTCAAGATATGGATCCCCGTTTTTAGGATAGACAACAGCTTTGATGGCAGCTGCCTCCGATTTATCAGTGAAGTCTTTTAAGTCTTTGAAAACTATTTGTCTTACTTCTTCAGACTTTGTTTCATTCTTGACATCAAAAAGCTGGGTGGAAAGGTGTTCGAGACCACTCTCCAACTTAATCGGGATAGAATCTACTTTTTTAATGTTAACTACACTGGCGGCTGCAGCTGAAGATTTATCTGGGAAACCGCCATCATCTTGGTATAACTTAACTGGCTTTTTGTTATAGTTCCAGAGAGTAAATTCTCGCCAGTGATTTTTAAAACCACCTTTTATATTATTATCTATAGAATTAAGACAGGAACCATAGCTGCCGCACCCCTCCCATATTTTCCTAATAATATCATCCTGATAGATGCCCGGTTGAGTTAAATAGAAAGGGAAAAGGTAGCCGCCGTAATAAAACAGGAGATCCGCATCTTGTTTATTTATTGATGTTGTAGGCTTGTATAAATAATATTCTAATCTATTTTGTTCAGTGTTGCGGGTGGGGAAAATATAATCTTCAGCCCAAGTTGCGGTAGACTCTTCCCACCAGTAATCTGTTGTGGTGTTATGCTTAAAAGCAAATTGAAAAGCGTGAAATATTTCGTGAGCAGTCGCCACATCAGAATCTTTTCTGGTGATAGCGTTTATCAATATGAAAGCGGAAGAGGGAACAATGGTTTTTTGATTATCAGTAACCGTAGCTCCAGCTAAGTTACCTAGGCCACTAATATAGTAAATATCCAAACTATCATCTCCCCCCAATTGACCATCGTTGATGGGCTCTCTCCTTAGTAGATTTTTGATCTTATTGTATACATCTACTGGTTGTTCTATTTCTTTTTTCAATGTTGCAACTCTCTTTTTGATTTGATTTTCATCGGCTGTTACCACCCTTTCTCTTTTGCCACCAGATATTAATTCATACGATAAACCATTTTTAGGGTACCATATCTTAATTTTGCCGTTTGCTGCTTTGATGTAGTCAAGCGGCCCGTATTCTTCTTTTATAGTATCTTCTACCTTTCCACGAGTATTGACTGGGTTTTTAGTGGGGCTATTGGTCGTTGAAGCTTGAGCTGTTTTAACGAAGACATTCTCTTCGTTAATAGACAATTGTCCTGTTCTTTGATCCCACCAACTTCCTTTCTCATCCGGCCGTTTCAAAAAAGGATCGATTATTTTTTTGTTCTCGTCGCTGAAACTGTCATAGTTTTCTTGTATTCCGGCAAATACGTGGTTGGCCTCAAAAGCCATCACGTCACTTCTATATTCCTCTGGCAATCTCTCATCTCCAAAGGCAGCATAAGCTCCATATACGAGAGAGGTTTCTTTATCTACCTTGCCCTCTTCATAGGCCTTATCTATTAGATCAAAGCTAGTATTTCCCTCTTGAGCAAAGAATTCTTCCATTGTCATTTCGCCTCCCGCTAGTTCATCAGACCCACTGTTAAACACATCAAAATGGGCCAGTAACATTCCGCCACCGACAGCTACCATAGCCAACATAGCTACAATGGTTATTTTAAGACCGCGTCGCCGTTTTTTCTTCGGTTTTGTTTTGTCAGCCCCCGGCATTTGATTGCCGTAAGGAGAAATTTCTGAGTGTTTACTCATTAGTTTATAGAAAATCAACTAGAAATTAAACATTTATCGTTCACCCCTATTATATCTTAAATTCAATAATATCTCCATCTTGGACAATATAATCTCGTCCGCATAATTTAAGTAATCCCTGATCCCGAGCCGCACTTTCCGAGCCGACAGCCACAAAATCTTTATAGGCCATTATCTCTGCCCGTATGAATTTCTCGGTAAAATCAGTATGGATAGCGCCGCCAGCCTGTGGTGCAGTTGAGCCCTTTACGATAGTCCAAGCTCGTGTCTCGTCGGAACCGGTAGTAAAGAAAGTAATTAGACCTAGAAGTTCGTAAGACTTTACTACTAGCTGATCAAGTTCGGATTTGACGCCGAGCTCAGTTACTTCCTCTGGCTCCATTTCCAGTAAATCTTCTTCCGTCTTTATATCTAATTTGACATGATCACGACCAGTCAAATCAGCTGGCAGATCTTCATCTATATCCGCCACATTATAGACATACAGAACTGGTTTCATTGTTAGCAACGATAGTTCACATACAATTGTACGAGTAGCTTCGTCTTTTTCATCTAATTCTACTTTTTGAGCTAATCCACCCTCTTCTAATTCGCGCTTGATTTTTTGCACCACCGCCAACTGCGCGGTCGCCTCCTCATTTTGCCCACGGGCATCTTTTTCCAGTCGCTCAATCACTTTTTGGGTGGTCTCTAAATCAGCTAAGATTAATTCAGTATTAATTGTCTCAATATCACTAGCCGGATCAACTTTTTCATTAACATGGACAATATTGTCATTAGCAAAAACTCGTACTACCTGCACGATCGCGTCAACTTCCCTGATATTAGCCAAAAATTTGTTGCCGAGGCCTTCGCCTTCCGCTGCGCCTTTGACTAAGCCAGCGATATCAACAAATTCGATAACAGTTGGAATAATTTTGGCTGGTTGGGAAATATCAGCAATCTTTTGCAAGCGCTCATCTGGTACTTCCACAATTCCCACATTAGGTTCAATAGTACAAAAAGGGTAGTTATTGATATCTACCGGATTTTTAGTTAAGGCTTTGAACAAAGTCGATTTGCCGACGTTGGGCAGACCGACTATCCCAATCGAAAGAGACATAAATTTAATTATTCACTGCTTATACACCGCCCATCCTCCACGAATCTATTGCTTCCTATAATACCTTGTGCTACAGTATTGCACAAGAAACTAGTAATTAGTTTATTTTTTTCTCATGAATTACGAATTAATTTACATTCTGACACCAAAGTTGTCAGAGGCCGATGCTGCAAAAAAAATAGCTGAGATTTCTAAATCTATCGAGAAAGAGGCCGGCGAAATTGTTATGGAAGATCTTTGGGGGAAACGCGAGTTAGCCTATCCTATTCAGAAGTTTACCGATGGTTATTATGTAGTGCTCCAATTTATTATTGAGCCAGAGGTTATTAGCAAAATAGAGAAAGATCTCAAATTAACAGAAGAGGTGATTCGTTACCTGTTAGTTAAGAAGGAAAAATTGGCTAAAAGCAAAGACGAGATTAAGGCTCCTACTGTCCCAGCCGAAGAGAAAGCGGCGGGTGAACCAGCCGAAGCGTCGAGAAAGCCGCTAGCCACCAAGAGTTCTCCGACTGAAGAGAAAAACAAAGACAGGAAAGAAAAGACTAAGATCAGTGATTTGGATAATAAGTTGGACGATATCTTAGAAAAAGGCTTGGATGATTAAGTTCATTTAAATATAATTAAAAAAGGAGGAAGAATTATGGATCTAAACAAAGTAATGATTATCGGGCGCCTAACCCAGGACCCGGAAGTGAGGACAACCCCCAACGGCCAGAGTGTGGCATCTTTTGGGGTTGCTACCAATCTTACTTGGAAGGATCAGCAAGGGCAAAAGCAGGAGAAAGTAGAGTTCCACAACGTTGTTTGTTGGCGGAAGTTAGCCGAAATTTGCGGACAGTATTTACAAAAGGGCAAGCAAGTTTATATCGAAGGTCGTTTGCAAACCCGACAGTGGGAAGGTCAGGACGGTGTAAAACGTAGCCGCACGGAAATAGTAGCTGATAATATGATTATGCTAGGTGGTCCGGGTGGACCTGGTAACACTACTGGCGCCACTGGTAGTAATAACACTCCAGCTGAGGAAACACCAGTTATTCAAGTAGAAGATGAGGTAGGATCAGCGCCGGCTGGTAAATCCGCTGCTAAAAAAGATGATGCTGCTACCATCCAAAAAGGAGATGACAAGGAAAAAGTAAGCATTGAAGATATTCCGTTTTAGTATTTTAGTAAAATTATGGCTTATCGAGAAAAAAAATGTCGTTTGTGTGAGCAACAAGCTCAAGAGGTGGATTACAAAGATGTCAATCTCTTACGGGGGTTTGTTTCTTTTCAAGGGAAGATAATAAATCGCAAACGAACAGGCAACTGTGCCAAGCACCAACGGCTAGCAACTCGGGCGATTAAAAGAGCTCGTTTCTTAGCCTTGTTACCGTATGTTGGAGATCAGTAGAGATGTCTAGTGGAGGGAAAAGAATTGGCATTTTAGGTGAGGAGGTGGCCGCCCGGTATCTAGCTAACCATGGCTACCAAATCATCGTGCGAAATTATCGACAGAGAGTAGGGGAAATTGACATTGTCGTCCTTGATCACCATCGAGCAGAGTTGGTTTTCTGTGAAGTTAAAGCTAGAACTGGTATCAGTTATGGAGTGCCGGCAGAAGCAATCAGTGCCTATAAACAATACAAGGTTATCCAGACAATCCAGCATTTTCGTCAGGAATACTCAGCTTTATCCGACCAGCCCTATCGTTTTGATGTCCTGGCTATCATGGTTGATTTGTCTAATCGGGAGGCTGAGGTTGAACATCTCAAAAACGTTTTTATTCAGTAAGATTCATATCTAAAGTAAACGCATGCCAACAGAATTCGAATTCGCCGTTGATCAAATTTGCGAAGAAAAAGGAATTTCCAAAGAAGCTGTAATCGAAACAATCGAAGCAGCTTTAGCCGCTGCCTATCGTAAAGATTATGGTGAGAAGGGACAAAATATTGAGGCAACGTTTGATGTCAAAACTGGTCAAACGCGGGTTTTTGATGTCCAGGAGGTAGTTGAGGAAGTAGAGAATCTAAAGAGAGAGCTGACAGAAAAAGAAGCGCAGAAGCTAAAAAAGGGTGCTAAAGTGGGTGATGAAATTAAAACTGAGGTTACCCCCAAAGAAATAAATTTTGGTCGGATTGCCGCCCAAACGGCCAAGCAAGTTATCGCCCAGAAAATCAGAGAAGCGGAGAAAGACGCTATCTATGATGCTTTCAAGGATCGGGTGGGTGAGTTGGTCAACGGCGTGGTACAACGGGTTGAGGGCGGTTTGCTTTTTATTGACCTGGGTCAAGCAGTTGGCGTGTTGTCGCCACCCGAACAAATGCCTCGCGAACACTATCAAATAGGCGATAGACTTCGAGTCTTAATTGCTGATGTTAATATTACTCCTAAGGGTCCGGAGGTAGTATTGTCTCGTTCTCGTCCCGAGTTTATCAGCAAATTGTTCGCCATGGAAATACCGGAATTTGGAGCTGGGGCTATCGAAATCAAATCAATCGCGCGTGAGGCTGGTGCACGGTCTAAGGTGGCGGTCAAAGCTTTGCAAGAGGATGTTGATCCCATTGGTGCTTGTGTTGGTCAACGTGGAGCACGTATCCAAACCATTATTTCAGAACTAGGTGGCGAGAAGGTCGATATTATTTCCTGGGATGATAATATTGTTAAGTATATTACCAATGCTCTTTCACCAGCCAAGGTGTTAAGTGTTAAGATTGATGAAAAGAAAATGCACTCTGTCGTAGAGGTGGCTGATGATCAGTTATCCCTCGCTATTGGCAAAGGTGGACAGAATGTACGACTAGCAGTGAAATTAACTGGTTGGAATATTGATGTGGTTGGAGAAAGCCAGGAAGTAAAAACTAGTGGTACAGAAGAGACCGAAAAAAAGAAAGTGGCGTCTGACGATGAGACCAAAAAAGAGAGTAAAAAACCCACAGCTAAAGATACAAAAAAGTCGAGTCAGAGTAAGACTACAAAGGAAAAAAAGGATGTAGCTAAATCTGCTACCGCGGTCAAGAAAGCTAAGCAGAAACCAGCGGCTAAGACTAAGAAAAGCAAAAGCGGAGTGAAGCCAACGAAGAAAGCTGGGACAAAAAAGAGTAGCGAGTCAAAGAAAAAGTAAAATTAATCTAGAGGTGAGACAAAAAGTTTGTGGATTATTTCTGACAGAAATCGTTGTTCATCTCTAGTTTTTTGTTAAAATAGGTAGGAATTTCTTATTTAATCAAAAATTAATTAACCTATCAATTATGCAGTTAGAAATCTATCCAGTTGTTGCCTCGTTGATCGCTCTTGTCTTTGCTGTCATTCTGGCCATGCGAATTAAAAAGATGAAAGATGGCACTGAGGAGATGAAGAACATTGCCAACTCTATCAAAGAAGGAGCCATGGCCTATTTATCCCGACAGTATAAAGTAATTGCCTTATTTGCAATTGTTTTATTTATTGTCCTGTGGTGGGCGATCAATTTTGAAACTGCCATCGGATTTTTGGCTGGAGCGTTCTTGTCAGCTTTGGCGGGCTATATTGGCATGAGTATATCGGTGCGGGCTAACGTTAAAACAGCTGAAGCGGCCAAGTCTGGCCTTGATAAAGCTTTATCCGTTGCCTTCAAAGGTGGGACGGTAACTGGCATGTGCGTAGTTGGTATGGGTCTACTCGGCGTTTCCGTTTTTTACCTTTGGTTTAGGGATCCAATTTTGTTAGTTGGTTTTGGTTTTGGAGCTTCTCTAGTTTCTCTTTTCGCTCGTGTCGGTGGCGGTATTTACACCAAGGCAGCTGATGTCGGAGCAGATTTAGTAGGTAAAGTAGAAGCTGGAATTCCCGAAGATGATCCTCGTAATCCAGCCACTATAGCTGATAATGTGGGTGATAATGTAGGTGATTGCGCAGGGATGGCCGCTGATTTATTCGAGACTTACGCGGTGACAGCTATTGCAGCTATGATTTTAGGTCTTGGTATGGCTAATGGTGCAACCTATCCCTTAGTTTTAGGGGCGGTGGCTATTATCGCTTCGATTGTCGGTGCTTTCTTTGTCCGACTAAAGGGTGAGAAAATTATGGAAGCCTTATACAAAGGGATGTTTGTGGCGGCTGGACTCTCCATTATTGGTTTTTACTTTGTTACGAAATGGATGGTAGGTGATATGAAACTTTTCTGGGCAGCCGTGGTTGGTATCGCTGTGACAGTTATCATCACCGTCGTTACTGAATATTTCACTTCTACCAAATACAACCCAGTTAAAGCAATCGCGGAAGCATCCAAGACTGGTCCAGGGACAAATATTATTTCTGGTTTGGCAGTTGGCCTTAAAAGTACCTGGCCGATGGTAGTAACCATTTGTGTTGGTATCCTTCTGGCGTATTACTTGGCTGGTGTGTACGGGATTGCTATCGCGGCAGTCGGAATGCTTTCTATTACTGGCATTGTGGTTGCTCTCGACTCTTATGGACCAATTACTGATAATGCTGGTGGTATTGCCGAAATGGCTAAATTGCCCGAGAAGGTGCGTCGGAATACTGATGCTCTCGATGCCGTGGGTAATACTACTAAAGCTGTTACTAAGGGTTATGCGATCGGTTCAGCTGCTTTAGCTGCCTTAGCCCTATTCTCAGCCTATACTGATGAGATTGCCAAGGCAGTGGAAGAACTCAAGTTAGACACAGAAATGATACTTAATATCGATAATGTTTTTGTCTTGATTGGTTTACTGCTTGGTGGTTTACTGCCCTTTGTTTTCTCAGCTTACGCCATGCAAGCTGTTGGCCGGGCTGCCTTTAAAGTAGTGGAGAATGTGCGCAAGCAGTTCAAAGAAAAAAAGATTATGGAAGGAAAAGACAAGCCAGATTATGGTCAATGTGTAGATATTGTGACTAAAGCGGCGCAAAAGGAAATGATCTTACCAGCTATCTTAGCCGTTGGTTCACCCTTAGCCGTTGGTTTTCTCTTGGGTCCCAAAGCTTTGGGTGGCTTTCTGATTGGTATTATTATCACTGGTCTTTTAGTAGCTATCCAAATGACTACCGGGGGAGCGGCTTGGGACAATGCCAAGAAGTATATCGAGGATGGTAATCATGGCGGTAAGGGTTCGGAGGCGCACAAGGCGGCCGTGGTTGGCGATACGGTCGGTGATCCCTATAAAGACACCGCTGGACCAGCTCTTAATTCCTTAATCAAGGTAATTAATACCATCGCCTTGATATTCGCAGCCTTAATTGTTGGTAATCACTGGTTAGGTTAATTGTTTAAGTCATCTTTTACTAAAGCGGGTTGTTAATTAGCCCGCTTTTTGTGTGTAGCAAAAGGTATTGATTTATGTTTAAGTTTATGGTAGTATTAAGCAAAGAGATCAAAGCACGAATATCAGCGGATAGTCGCAGTCGGGCGCGGTAGAGGAATTGGCTCAAAGTTGCCAAATACTCCTCAAAAAAAACAAAAACCAAAATAAAAAACAAGATGACCGAAGTATTTATCGTAAAAAGGATAGCTTTTGTTGGTAGTTTAGCTGTTCTTTTATTTTTGATCGCATCGGGAAACTCACAGGCTGCTAATGGTTCAGATATTCAACCGGCGGATGATCTTATTTATTACGAAAGACTACGAGTCAACAGCTCTATCCATGTCGCTGACTCTAGTTATTATCCCCGCGGCGTTCATCTCGGTAGTATCGATGGTACGGGCGGGGTGATATTCACCAACGGTTCAATTATTAATGCTTCCGATGGTAGTGTACCAGTTACTTTTGGCGATGATGTGCGGATCGATGGTCGCATCTGGCGTGGCCCGAGTGCGGGTCCAGGTGATAGTTTCCCGGTCAAGATTTATGATGATTTGCGGGTAGATGGTCAAATTTGGGCCGGACGCAGTAGGGGCAACACTGCCGATGGTCAATCGATAGTGATAGCTGATACAGTGCGCCCCGCTTTGGATAATATTAATGACTTTGGTTCTCCAGGTTTCCGGATGCGCGATGGCTTTTTTTCCGGCTCAGTTAATATGAGTAATTTAGGGGGAGCAAATGTTGTTCATGAAGATAATCTTAGTACAACTAATGATCCCCAAGCCGGGTACGTATTAGCTTATGATAGCGATAATAGATTCCAGTGGGTGCGAGCTTCAACCAGCAGCTCTGGTACATTGTCAGATAATGATTGGACCGGAGCGGGTAGTGGAAAGATGTATGCCACTTCTGAAGATGACTATGTCGGAATCGGACTTACCGATACCAATAATATTACTGCTAGATTACATGTAGTTGATAATACTAATACAAATTCCACTGTATATGGAGAAGCGAATGGGATTGGTAGTGCTGCTTTGTACGGTTTAGCAACCGCACCAGGTAGTACAGCAGTTTATGGTTCTGGGGATGCCTATGGTGGAGATTTTAGTGGTACCGAAGCCAATGGAGTAGGTGTTAGTGGCGAAGCCAATGGTGTGTCTGGAATTGGTGTAGAGGGTAAAGCTGCTCATATTTCCGGCACTGGCGTTAAGGGCGAGGCGTCTGCTACGGACAGTGGTACTAATTATGGTGGTGATTTCTCCGCAGCCGGTACAACTGGAGTAGCTGTTAGAGGACAAGCTACTTCTACTAGCTCAGATACTAGCTATGGCGGGTATTTCTCCGCTGCTGGTTCTGCTGGGATGGGAGTGCGTGGTGAAGTTAGTGATACGAGTCTGTTAGCAGCCTCATATGGCGGATATTTCTCTTCGGCTACTGGGTTGGGTAGAGGTGTTTATGGCTATGCAAGCAATACTCTTGGTATAAATTTCGGTGGATATTTTAAATCTGATAGTGTTCTAGGCAGTGGTGTCTATGGTACCAGTCCATATTTTGGCGTGAACGCTTACGCCACCCCGGCTGCTGGGGCAACAACTAGTGCGGCCGTGGTTGGCCAAAATTATGATAGCACTACGGCCATTAGTCTACCTATACCAGTCGGTAATTATGGGGCCTTCCTTGAAACTACACATGATACTGGTACTGGAGTTTACGGTCATGCAGCAGATACTGACGGTGTCAATTACGGTGGTACTTTTATTAGTGAGAGTAGCAATGGTTATGGCCTTTTCGCTAGCGGCGGTACTAGAGGCGGCTCTTTTATAGCCAGTGCGGGGGTAGGTGTTAGCTCTCTTGGCACAACTCATGGCGGTTCTTTTATAGGTTCTGCTGGTCCAGGGGTTTATGCTCTGGGTGCTACCAATGGGATTGAAGCAACCGCTGCCGCTGGTGCCGGGGTATCTGCCACTGGTACTGCTTATGGCGTTGAGGCAACAGCTAGTGCGGGGGCAGGAGTAAAGGGGACTGGTACTACTTATGGCGGCGATTTTTTAGCTAGTAGTGGTACAGGCGTAAGGGGTATAGCGACTACCGGGACTGGAGTCAGTGGAACAGGTGATACAGGTGGTGGTAGTTTTACTGCTAGTAGCGGTACTGGTGTTTATAGTAGAGGCACCACTTATGGAGCATATCTTACTACTATTACAGCGGGAGGAATTGGCGTAGAGGGGTATGCTGGTACTACGGGGTCATCAGCTAACTATGGAGTGTTAGGTCAGACCATAGATAGTGGCGCCGGTACAACTGTTTGGGGTGATTCACTTTCTGGCGGTAGATTTTATACTAATTACGCTTCGGGTATCGGAGTTGAGAGCTATACTGATGGTGATGATAGCTCAGCTGTTTATGGATATACTAGTGGAGGTGGCACAAGCTACAGCGGAGAGTTTAGTGGAGCTAATTTTAAGGTTTCTTTAGGCCCTTCCTCAAACAATTTTACTGTTGAGAATTTGCCCATTGCTGGCAATACTACTGATGTTCAAACTGATGGAAATGGCAATTTTATTGAAGTTGGCTCTTCCCGTAGATATAAATATGATATTCAAGATTTGGTCGTTGATAAAGACGCTGTTCTAGATTTGCGGCCGGTAAATTATAAATATAAAAGAACTGACGAGAGAGATATTGGGCTAATTGCTGAGGAGGTGTATGAAGTTTTGCCAGAGCTTGTTGTGCTGGATAAGGAAGAAAAACCGAAATCAGTAAAATACGATCGTGTTCCAGTGTATCTTCTCGAACTAGCCAAAGAGCAACAAGCAACAATCGAAAGCCAGGAAACTCGCATCCAGCAATTGGAAGATACTATTTGTAAATACCTACCACAAGAAGAAATGTGCTCGAGTGACTAATCTTTAATTTTCTCTGGTTTAGTGTTAAAATAGTTAACAAGCAACAGTAATATGGGAGTAGTTTACTAATGAAAATGAAAACTACAATGTTGCCGGCGATAATCACAATTAAAAGAATAGCTTTCAGTTTGGGAGTGGCTGTTTTGACGTGCCTGACTGTTACTAATCTGGCTCAAGCCTCAGACGCCTCTGACATTCAACCCGCCTCCGATGTGGTTTATGGTGAAAGACTGCGAGTCAACAGCTCCGTTAGTGTGGCTGACTCGAGTTATTATTATCGTGGCATTCATTTAGGTAGTACAGACGGCACTGGTGGCGTGATATTTGCTAATGGTTCAATTATTAATGTTTCTGGTGGTAGTACTCCAGTTACTTTTGGTGATGATTTGCGGATTGACGGTCGTATTTGGCGCGGACCAACGGCTGGTCCGGGTGATAATTTCCCGGTCAAGATTTATGATGATCTACGCGTAGATGGCCAAATATGGGGAGGACGGAGTAAGGGAAATACTGCTGATGGCCAATCTATAGTGCTAGCTGATACTGTGCGTCCAGCTTTGGATAATATTAATGACTTTGGTGCTCCAACTTTCCGGATGCGAGATGGCTTCTTCTCTGGCACGGTCAATGTGGGAAATTTAGGGGGGGCTGGCGTTGTTCACGAAGATAATTTAAGTGCAACCAATGATCCGCAGGCCGGATATGTGTTGGCATACAATAGCAATAACCAATTTCAGTGGGTTGCTGGTTCGGGCGTTGGTGGTTCAGATACTGACTGGACGGGAGCGGGCACGGGCACAATGTATGCTACTACTACTAGTGATAATGTAGGGATTGGTTTAAGCACTGGCTTGAATGCCAAGCTTCATGTTTATGATGCCAGCAATACAGTTGTAGAAGGACAAAGTGTTTCAGCAGCCGGAGTAGTAGGGAGAAGTTCTACTGGCGATGGGGTAAAAGGTCACAGTACTTCTAGTGAAGGTGGTTGGTTTGAGACGGCCAGTGGCACCCGTGCTGTCTATGGCCAAGCGACTGACACTGGTAGTGGTGTTCACTATGGTGGTTATTTTACCGCTGGCAAGAATAGCGGCATTGGGGTTCTCGGATCATCTACTGGTTCTGACGGAGCCGGTGTTTATGGTAGTTCCACCGGAACGGGCAGTAGCGCCACCGGTGTTTCGGGAATGGCGGCTTCCTATGGAGGTGATTTTGCAGCTACCGGGACAAGTGGACTTGGAGTGAGGGGACAGGCAGTTGGTACTAGTGGTGTTGGGATACAGGGCATTGGTGGATATTATGGCGGTCAGTTTTCTAATAGTGGCACTGGTGGTGGAGTGGGTATGCAAGCGGCTGTAACTAGCGGTTCAACTTTTTCTTCGGCGGTTCTGGGGATTAATAATTCAACTGGTTTGATTTTACATCCTACCGGTCATTATGGTGGATATTTTAGTAATTCTATTGCTTCTGGCTATGGGGTTTATGCGACTGCTTCAGGTTCTAGTGGCATCGGAGTTTATGGCTCATCTAGCCATACAGGAGTAACGGGCACCGTTTCATCAACGGGTCAGGCGACTGGCTATGGCGTGTCTGGTACCTTGACTGATACCAGCTTGCCAGCTGTGGTTTATGCTGGGCTATATGGGGGATTGTTTACCACCAATTATGCTTCTGCTACAGCATTATCCGGATCTGCTAGTAATTCTACTAGTACTGGTGTCTATGGCTACGGCGGATTATATGGTGGTGATTTTTATGCTGCGAATAATAATGGGGCGGGAGTAAGGAGTAGGGTTATAACTGGTTCGGGCGCTGCTTCAGCAGCGGTGTTTGGGTTAAATAATACAACTGGCACAGTTCCGGCATATACTGGGCATTATGGAGGATATTTCCAATTAGAAAGTAGTGCCGGCTTTGGTGTTTATGCTAAGACGGATGCTGCTAATAGTACAGCTGTCCATGCTTACAATTCTTCCACCGGAGTTAATGCCACTGGCGGATATTTTGAAACGGAAAGCGATACCAGTTACGCTGTTTATGGTTTAGCTGATGGTGGTGGGACGGGGACAAATTATGGTGGATATTTTAAGGCTGATGCATCTTCCGGTACTGCTGTTTATGGCACTACTTCTGGAACTTCGGGAACGGGCGTTGATGGTATTGCCTCTGGATCTTCAGGGACAGGTGTTGCTGGAACTGGATATAAATATGGCGGATATTTTATTGCACAAGATACTTCAAATGGCTACAGCGGGGTTTTTTCAGGTGGTAATTTTTCTGTTGGATTGTCCACCACTTCTAATAAGTTTAGGATTACTGCGGGTCCTACATACACCGGCATAGGTCTTGCGTCGGGCTCTTATCATGATGTTCAAATTTTAGCCGATGGTACTTTAGCTGATGGCGGCGCTTCTTCAATCCGCCTTAAAGATAATGTTGAAAATTTAACTTTTGATACTGCAAGTGTTCTCGATCTGCAACCTGTTAGCTTTACTTACAAAGAGAGTGGTGAGGCTGGTGTTGGTTTAATCGCTGAAGATGTTGAGCAAATTATGCCCGAGTTAGTTACTTATGACGAAGAAGGTAGGGTTGATGGAGTAAGATATAGAAACATACCGCTGTATCTATTGCAAATAACCAAGGATCAGCAAACTAAAATAGAGGTTCAAGAAAGCAAAACAATTACGCAAGAAAACAAAAACACTGCCCAAGACAAAACCATCGAAGAACAAAAAAATAAAATCACCGAACTAGAAAATGAAGTCAGTAGTCTTAAATCAGCTTTTTGCCGGTATTTACCCCACGAAGATATTTGCCAGGAATAATCTCTTATCAATTCATTATTGGAAAATATTAACCTAGCAAAATGCAAAACCAAAACCAAAATCAAAACGTGAATCAACCACTAGCTCCAGGAACTGGTCTCACTAGCGCCGTTATGGGACAACCGCCACGACCGCCAGCCTCTAGTCCTCCCCAGCAACCGCCTCAGCCTCAACCGCAGCCACAGGCGGCCAAGCCCAGTCCTCCTCAACCAGCCAAGGTAAAACCCTCTAAGCGTAAAGAAGGCAAAGGAAGCAAGATAATAATGCTAGCCATGATTGTTTTGCTTGTCGGTGTAGCTGCCGCCAGCGTTTATTTCTTTCTGGGGCTATCTAACAAAGACAGCAAACTAGAAGGCAAGATCAACGAGAATCAGAGTGCTGTCACTGATCATAAAGACAAGATAGACAAATTACAGACCACAGCCTCCGAGGTTGATACTCTCAAGCAAAAAGTAAGTACAATCGAAGAGAAATCAGCTGGATACGCGGAGAGTAGTGAATTAGAAGCTATTATTGATTATTTAAAAACAGAAGACAGTGATAGCGATGGCTTGTCTGATTATGAAGAGGTGACAGTATATAAATCTAGTCGTTACAAAAAGGATACTGATGGTGATGGCCATGATGATAAGAGTGAAGTTGACAAAGGCTATAATCCTAACGGTCCCGGTAAATTAAGCGATGCTGACAGTTCGGCAGCTGATTCCACCACTATAAATGGTGAGTGGGCAGGATCTTTGTCTTCAACTTCAGCCGAAGCGAAAGATTTTAGTATCGAAGTGGATGAAAATGGCAAGGTCAGTGGTAGTTTCGGCTTTACCAATAAAGATGACGGGAAAATCCTCAGCAGTCGAGTAACAGGGACATATACCTACAAAGATAACAAACTTGATGCTATCTTAATTAATTATCTGACGATCAAGGACGAAGATACCACTGGCAGTGATAGCACCACTGATTCAGCCGATGAAGTGCAATACAAAATGGAGCTAACTGGTTCTCTTTCGAAGGAGACCAAGGAAATTGTCGGTAGCTGGAAGATTACAGGCGACGCGCCAGCTAATTGGCCAGCGGGTCCGAGCGGTTCGTTCAAAGTAACCAAAAAAACCACCGAGAAGAACGAAAAACTGGAAGACAGCACAAGCGACAGCACTTCTACTGATGACTCTACGGCGGTGACTAAAAAAATATCAGTCAAGGCCTTCAGTTATGGCTTTTTGCCCACCGCAATTACTTTGACTGAGGGTGAGAAGGTGAAATTTGAAGTAACCAGTCTTGATGTTGACCACACTTTCACTGTCGATGAGCTCGGCATAAACGTTCAAGTGAAAGGTGGCCAGACTTCCACTTTGGAATTCACCCCGAGTAAGACCGGAACCTATGATTATTATAGTTCGATTTCCGGCCAGAAAGATTCGGGGATGAAGGGGACGATAACGGTGGAGGAGAAGAGTAGTTAAAGTTTCATTGCCAGTTTTGATAAAAAAGAGCTGCCGGATTGGCAGTTCTTTTTTGATTTGTGTGGTCGCTTTCGAGGTATATCCTAAAGCGATCATGACAAAAAACTAACTTCTCGTCTTATTTGTTATCTCTTTCCGTAACTTTTCAACGAATCTTTCCACTTCCATATTCTCAATTTCCTTTTTGCCTCTGGTGCGGACGGCTAGCTGCTGGCTTTCTATTTCCTTTTCGCCCACCACAAGAGCGTAGGGAGTTTTGTCTTTGATGTTGTCGGAGATTTTTTTACCGACGGACTCGGTACGGTCGTCTATTTCCACGCGGATGTTGTGGGCATCTAATTCTTTTTTAACTTTCCCGGCATAATCGAGGAATTGATCAGAAACTGGAATGATTTTTACCTGAGTAGGGGAGAGCCAAAGCGGGAAAGCGCCAGCGTAATGTTCGACTAAGATGCCCAGAAAGCGTTCGATGGAACCGTAAATAGTGCGGTGGATCATCACTGGGCGTTGTTTGGAGCCATCTTCGGCAATGTATTCTAAAGCAAAATTTTCCGGCTGGGCAAAGTCGAGCTGAATAGTGGCGCATTGCCAGGTGCGACCAATAGTATCCTTGAGATGAAAATCAAACTTTGGCCCATAAAAAGCACCATCGCCTTCATTAATCTGGTGAGCGATGTTGTTTTCTTTGAGTACTTCACGCATGGTTTGTTCCGCTTGCTCCCAGATTTCGTCCGAGCCAATTGATTTTTCCGGACGAGTGGATAATTCCAGATGATCAAGCTCCAAACCAAAAGTGTCATATATTTCAAAACAGAGATCAATTACTTTTTTTAACTCGTCTTTGACTTGCTCTGGCAAGCAATAAAGGTGAGCGTCGTCCTGAGTGAACTCGCGGGGGCGAATAATACCGTGAAGCTCGCCTGAGCTTTCGTAACGATGGACAACACCAAGCTCTCCTACCTTGATCGGGAATTCTTTATAGGAGTGAGAACTATTATTGTAAATCAGCATGCCACCATCACAGTTCATTGGTTTGACTAGCATATTCCACTCTTTGGCGTCGGGGGTGGTGACTTTGTACATTTTGTCGAGGAAATTTTCGGTGTGACCGCTTCGCTGCCATATTTGCTTGGTCATGATTTCGGGAGTGCGGACTTCCTGATAGCCTTCACGACGGTGGATTCCTCGCCAGTAATCAATCAACTCCTTGAAAACTGTGTAGCCCTTATCGTGCCAGAAGACATCACCCGGTGCTTCAGGATGGAAAGAGAATAGATCTAGCTCTTTACCTAGCTTGCGGTGATCGCGCTTTTTGGCTTCTTCCATCATAGCTAAGTATTGGCGAAGTTCTTTGGGGCTAGCGAAAGCCACGCCGTATATTCTCTGCAACATGGGGCGTTTTTCGTCTCCTCTCCAGTAGGCACCAGCGATATGGGTGAGTTTTAATGCTTTAACATTGATCTCTCCAGTTGAGTCCAGGTGTGGTCCGCGGCAAAGATCAACGAAGTCCCCCGATTTATAGAGGCTGACTTTTTTTTCACCTTCTTTTTTAAGATCTTCAATCAATTCGACCTTATAATTCTGCTTAGCTTTCTCAAAAAGCTCGCTCGCTTTATCAATTTCTATCTCCTCCCGTTCAAAAGGATGGTTATCCTTGATAATCTTAGCTATTTTTTTTTCGATCAGCGGCAAATCTTCCGGAATCAACGTACGAGGTAATTCTAAATCATAGTAAAAGCCGTTTTCGATATCGGGACCAATGCCAAACTTAGCCTCCGGAAACATTTCGAGGACGGCCGCGGCCATGACGTGGGCAGTGGAATGCCGGAGGATTTCTATTTGCAGTTTTTTGTCAGACATAATTATTTCTCCACCGTTATTTCAATGTGATCTTTTAAACTGGGTACGCTTTTGACCCAGAAAGGGGAGAAAGAAACTTCTATTTTTTCGATGTCATCCATCACGGCGTAATATTTTTCTACTTCTTCTTTATTCCGGCCAGCTAGTTGTTCTTTATCGAAGACCTGATTGCCTAATTTGGAGATAGCAGAGCCGACTAAGTTAACCTTCACTTTTGCCCAACCTTCCTCTGGGTGGTATTCAATTATTTCATAGGTTGTTTGGTCGGCATCGGAGCTGGTAAATTCTTTGCTAGCGGAAATTTTCTTTTTAATGCGGGCTACCCCCAGGTCGATCAAGGTTTGTTCATCGAATATCACCGCTATTAACTTGAGTTTTACTTTCATTGCAAATTCTTCGGTCGGTGTATCAGGCTTAACGGAAGCTTCGCTAATGACGATTTCTTTTTTTATTGCTTTCTCGTTTATTTCTTCTTTTGGTTTAAGTTGGGTACGTAGATTTTCTAACCCTTTTTGGTAGAGACTATCAATCACTTGTTGTTGTGCTTGGTCGATTACTTCTTGGGTAGCTACTTTTACTTCTTGGGTACCGCCAGTGGTGGCAGCAGATGTTTCTCCGTAGTAGGAACTTTGCCAATTTTGCCAGATCTTAACGATGGTAAAGTGAGTAGGCTCGATATTGCCCTGAGCACCAGCCTGGTCAGCGGTGATCCCCACTTCAGCTTTGCTGTGGGCAGGGATGACTACGCGAGCATCAGTACGAAACAGAATTCCAGAGTCGGAGAGCATTTGAGAGTGGGGGAGTAATGATTGGCTTTCGTCGAGTTTGTTGTAAATAGTGATAGTACCCGTAGCTCTGGTGTCGATGGTCTTAAGACCAATATCGGTGATCGTCTGGGTTTCTTCAGCCTCGGTCTGGATCATCCGTCCCTGGATATTTTGCAGTTGTGTGAGATCAAGATCTTCATTGGGCTTAATACTTACTTCATATTCGGTATTAATAATTTCTTTTTTAGGAGTGATCTTGATGTCAGCCTTGGAGAAGGAAGCGTACAAAACAAAACCAATCAATAGTAGACTAATGACTGCGAAAATAAAAATTATTTTTTTGTATGATTTTCCAGTTTCGATTCGTCCGACGTACATAAGAATTTAATATAAAAACACGAATTTTCTCAATTCTAGTTATTAGTTTAACATTTTTGGTAAAATATTCAACTTAAACTCTAAAAACTATCAATAATCTTGATGGCCTGGGGGCTATAGACATTCCGAACTAGAGTCCTTGTTCACACCTTGTTAGTCTTTCCTGAAGTTCGTCGTTTTTTTCTTGGAGTGCTTGCATTTCTCCCCTTAGCTCTTCGATTCTAGCTTCTAGGTCATTCTTTTCTTTTTCTAGCAATTCAGCTCGACCACGGGGAGATATTTCGGCCGTTAATTTAGCATCTGATCCTTCGTTGCTTTCCCAGCGAGCCATTTTACGGACTTCTTTGTTTTCTAAGGCATGGCCATCGCTAGTTTCGTAGAGCTGAGCCCGAATTTTGCCGATCACAGTTTCGAATGTTTCTCCCGTTTCGTCTATTGTCACTTTCTCAGCAATATCCTTTATGGAGGCGTAACCAATACTAACTCCAGATTCCATTAAGAAACCTTCTGGTAGGGTCACTCCCGCAGGGGGCTCTTTAAGGCGGGGAAATTTCAACTCGCCTCCTTCAGTAGTTTCAGCAATTACTTCCTTGAATTTTGCCGCTACTTCTGCCTGTAGTCGATGGGTAAATTCAGCAAGTATTTCCTGGCGTTTAGTAGACGAAGTACCTTTTTTAAATACAATTAGTCCGCCAAATTCTTCACCACCCTCAACGGTGAATTCAACGGCGGAGGGTTGGTTTTCATCACGAGCTGTTAAGACGTCTTGCTCTCTTAACCAACTGACAGCCTCGCCATTTTTTAATGTTTCAGAAAAGGTGTGTAATATATTGTCACCAGCCTTATGACCATAATAATCATTGAATGTTTTAAACTCATCAAGATCTAGATCAAGACGAACAACTCGATCAAGGTCATCAAGAGTTGGCTCTTGCTCACTAGCTAGAATTACATCCAATACTTCATCACGGAGGCGACCGTTAGCATATGCCCGATTGCCAAGTTCGATGTAGGGGCGAGGATCTTGAAGAGTGGTTTCTAAATCGCTAGCGTGCTCGCTCGCTAATTCCATTACAACCTCATCGGGGACTCCAGCCTCCTTCAGTCTATCTTCATAGTTATGAAGTCTTACTCGCAGTGGTTCTATGAGACGATATTCGCTGGGTTTTTTCGCTCTTTCTGGATCTGGTCTATTTTCACTAAGAAATCTTAGAATACTGATTGGATTGGATTCCGCTGCCTCCGGGCTAGCATCTGGTGGATTATCTGTTACCATATGTATTTTTTAGTTAATAAATAGCTCTATTCTTCGCTCGCTTGTTCGGGAAAGTAAATAATTTTACTCTTCACCCGTTCACTGCGCAAATAAAAAAGGGAATCAGCTCGGATTGTCGTGGGAGCTGTCCCCAGAAGGTTCATCGTCAGTGTCGAGCTCGTCATCAGGCTCATCGCTGAGCCCGAGTTCCCTTTCGGCGTCGAGGAAATCCATCTCCTCGTCGGTCAATTCCCCCAAGGTGCTACCTGGATTTTGAGCCAGTCTTCGAAGACCCCCCTTCTTTACAAGATCAGCTAGCGTAGCCATGGCTTCTCCTTTGTTTTGTCAGACTTACTATTATGATTAGTATCCATTATATTGTCAACATTTGTTAATAAAAACCAGTGGATAACCTATGATAGTTGCTTTTTCAACTTCTCCGCCATCTCCTCACTGTAATCAACTAAATAATTCGTCTTCACCTCTTTAATGTTACCATTTTCTTCTGGTACTCTCAATATCACCCTTTGTTTGCCTTGATGAGCAGTGAAGATTTCTTTTAGTTGGTGGAATAGGGCAGGGGAAGCGTTGGCAGGAATTTTTATTTTAACAACAGTGCTGGCTGCTGATTCACTATCATCTTGGTTATCTTCTGGTTCAAAGTCTATCTCATTACTCCGATTGCTACTCGCTTGCCGCATTGATTGTACCGTTTCCCACTTGTCGATTAGCTCTCGATTAATTTCTCTAACCTCATCACCCAGGATTTTCATTTCTCCATCACGGTCGTTTAACTTACCTTCTACCAATACAATTTTTCCCTCTTGCCAAATATCGTGGTTTTTTTCTAGTAAAGAGGGGAATACAATTACCTCGATTTTATCCAAACCATTTTCCAATTCAACAAAAAGCATCGGCTGGTTCTTTTTGGTTATTATCTTCTTAGCTTTGTTAACCACGCCACCTACTTTGACAGTTTGGTCTGATTTCTGCTGGGGGATATCTTTAAAAGGCACCGTGCTGACGGCCAAAAATTCTTTATATTCTTCTAGCGGGTTTTCGGAAACATATAGACCCAACAGCTCCTTTTCCCAGGCCAATCTTTCTTTCTTAGTGGCCGGCTCTACTGGTTCCAGCTTGAGACTGGGAGCGGCCTGGCTATTAGATCCCAAGCTACCGAACAAATCAGTCTGCCCGGCAGCATTAGCCTTGCCGGTAGATTTAATATATTCCAAAATCCTGTCCATGTTGGCCAGCACCTGCTTTCTTTCTTCTAACTGGTCGAGAGCACCGCTCATAGCCAAGCTTTCCAACGATTTTTTATTTAAACCAGTAGAACTAGTTCGCTTCAGAAAATCATTAAAATTGGCAAATTTCCCGCCCACCTTACGCTCTTCAATTAGCTGTTCAATAATGTTGTTGCCAAGATTTTTGATGGCACTAAAAGCAAAGCGGATGTTTTTAGTCTCGGGTACCACTGCAAAAGTATCGAAACTTTCATTGATATCCGGCGGTAACACTTCTAAACCCATTTGCTCGCACTCGGTAATCTCAATTGCTACACGGTCAGTGTTTTCTTGATCGGCAGTCAGAAGGGCAGCCATGAATTCGGTCGGGTATTTGGCCTTGAGGTAAGCGGTCTGGTAAGCGATCATGGCGTAGCAAGCAGCGTGCGATCTATTAAAGCCGTAACCGGCAAAAGGTTCGATAAAAGTGAATATTGCTTGAGCTGTTTTACGGTTGATCTCATTAGCGACACAACCGTCGATAAATTTTTTCTTTTGTTCCAGTAGCAGTTTTTTAATCTTCTTTCCCACCGCTTTGCGGAGAACATCAGCTTCGGCTAAAGTAAAACCAGCCAAATCCCGACCGATTTGCATTACTTGCTCCTGGTAGATGGCCACCCCGTATGTGTTCTCCAGAATTGGTTTAAGTTTGGGATGGATATAATGTGCTTTTTTCTTACCGTGTTTACCAGCGATGTAGTCAGGAATCCAATCCATCGGCCCGGGGCGGAAGAGAGCTACCATCGCGATTAAATCCTCAAATTCGGTTGGTTTAAGTTGTTTAAGATAGCGTTTCATCCCCGCTGATTCAAATTGGAAGACGCCGGTTGTTTGTCCTTTTTGAAAAAGTTCGTACGCTTTTTTATCATCAAGAGGAATAGTTTGAATATCAATATTAATTTTTTTCACCTTATCAATAATACGCAGAGCATTTTGGATAATAGTGAGATTTTTCAAGCCGAGAAAGTCCATTTTTAGTAAACCGAGATCTTCTACCGCGTGCATCTCGTATTGAGTAATGGTTGATTGATCGTCTTGACTGGCATGTTGGAGAGGAATATAAGTATCGAGTTCTTCGGGAGAGATCACTGTCCCACAAGCGTGAGTGGAGGCGTGGCGAGCGACACCTTCCAATTTTTTTGAGTAATCGATGAGCTTTTTAGCTTGTGGATCGCTGTTGTATAATTCTCGTAACTCTGGTTCGGCGCGCAGAGCTTCCTCCAAAGTGTTAAACATGGGGATCAATTTAGCGATCTTGTCACAGTAATCATAAGGGAAGCCCAGAGCTCGGCCACAATCGCGAACAGCAGCGCGGGCGGCCATAGTCCCAAAAGTAATAATTTGCGCAACTTTATTTTTACCGTATTTATTTTTGGCGTATTCAATTACTTCGTCGCGGCGGACGTCAGCGAAATCAAGGTCGATATCAGGCATACTGATTCGTTCTGGGTTGAGAAAGCGTTCGAAAAGAAGATTGTATTTAATGGGGTCAACGTCAGTAATATTTAATAAGTAGGATACTAAACTACCGCCAGCACTACCTCGACCGGGACCAACAACGATTCCCTCACCTTTAGCCCAATTAACTAAGTCTTGAACTATCAAAAAGTAGGAAGAGAAATTGGTTTTGGCAATGACTGATAACTCATAATTTAAACGTTCGTTTATCTCCTTTTCCTCCTTCGAGAGGGGGTTAGCTGGGTCTTTAATTTTATATCTTCGATCTAGACCTTTAAAACATAGTCCACGCAAATAATCATCAGTCGTTCCCTTTCCCGGAACTGGGAAAAGAGGAAGTTTACTTTCTCCTAGCTTGATTTCCAGGTTGCATTGCTCAGCGATTTTAAGAGTGTTCTCAGTCGCTTGCGGGAAATCTTGAAAACTAGTAATCATATCTTGGGGGTCGCGCAGAGAAAAGTCAGTCCCGATCATTGATAGCCTATTCTCGTCAGTAACGGTTCGTTGAGTTTGGATACACATCAAGACGTCATGGACTTTATCGTCATCGGCATTGAGATAATGAGTATCGTTGGTAGCTACCAGAGGAGTATTGGTTTTTTGAGCTAAATTAGCAATGGCCTCGTTAGCTGTTTTTTGTTTGGAGATGTTGGGGTGGTTTTGGATCTCGAGATAAAAATTTTCTCGGCCAAAGATATTCTGGTACCTCTTAATAGCTTCTTGTGCTTTTGAAAGTTGGCCGCTGAGAATAGCGACTGGTATTTCACCTTGCAGACAAGCGGAGAGAGCAATTAAACCCTCGTTATGTTTTTCGAGCAGTTTAAAATCTACGCGTGGTTTATAATAAAAACCTTCGAGGTGGGCCTTGGTAGTTAATTTTAGGAGATTCCGGTAACCAATTTCGTTTTTAGCCAGAAGCACGATGTGATATGGGCTGATATCCAACTTGGGTCTCTTTTGGGTGTGACCGTGACGGGCGATATAAGCCTCAACTCCAATAATCGGCTTGATGCCCAACTCTTTTGCTTTTTGATAAAATTCGATTGTCCCATACATCGTGCCGTGGTCGGTGAGAGCGAGAGATTTCAGACCCTGTTCTTTGGTTTTATTTAAGAGCTCGTCTATTTTGGCGAGTCCGTCAAGGAGAGAATAATGACTGTGGACATGTAGATGGACAAACATATTAAAATTTGGTTTTTGATTTAGCGGAAACATACCACTACTGCGGGATTCGTGAATGTCCCGCTGGACTTCGGGACAAGTGTTTGCCCACTAGCATTGGTGGGTTTCGAGAATGGCCGGGAGCGAAGAAACCGATAATTAGTTTTTCTCAATCCTCAATTTACTTCTCTTTTTTCGGCTTTCGAAGTAGAGCACGCCACCGACAACGATAATAACTACTCCCAAGATAAGCAGAAGGGTAAGTAACACCCAACCGAAGAGAATGTGGGAGGTTTTGACCAGCGCTGATACCACCCAACGACCTGCGCTGGTGCTATCGAGAATAAAGATAATGAAAAAGAATGAAATGGTGCCTAGGGCAGCCCTTTTTAATAGTTTACGGGGAGCATTTATATAATGTCGGAAAAATAAAATTATTTTATCAAAGAAACTCAGCTCTTTCTCCTCTATCTTAGTAAGATCTTTGACAGCCTGATGGTAGGCAGAAAGTATTTCCTTGATATCTGTTATTTTAATATCAGCGGCTACCTCTAGGGATAATTTTTTATAGACATCACGAGCTAGTTGAAGAGCTTCATAATCAGAAAAGACGCCACGGGCGTTGTGTATGCGCTGGTCAGTGGTTTTCCCCGGGAAGTTTCTTCTTTTTAAAACCTCGTCAAAGATTTTTTCTGTTTCGATTACTGCCATCGCTGCGCCACCTTTGTCTTTTTCGTTGACGTAAGCCTCAACTTTTTCCCAATTAAGAGTCGGTTGTTTGAGGATTTTTTCCTCTTTTCTCTTTTCCATATTAAATTTTACCTTACATAGACTATAGTTATTTTATGACATAGAATCAAGGGCTCTTTTGGTATTTTACTTACGACACCACAAACAAAAAACTCTGCTGGGTAGCAGAGTTTCATTTTATGAGTTCTAGCCTTTCCCGTCTGACTTTAGTTCCTTGGCTGCTCGCTGAGCTTTTTCTTTTAGCTCATCAACCTTTTCCGCCGCTTCGCCTTTTACTTTCTCCATTTTTTCCAGGGCTTCCTTCTTCATAGCTAAACCTTTTTGCTTGGCTTCTTCAGCTTTGGCCTTAAGTTGCTTTCTGGTCTCTTCACCAGACTGAGGCGCATAGAGCAGGGCGACCCCGGCGCCAACTAAGGCTCCCAGAATTACGCCAGTCAGAAAACCTCCGGCACAATTACATCTATTCATATTTTTATATTTAATTTATTTCTTTTTGTCGGTAAAAATCTTTGCAGCCGAGCGAACATTCTTGATCACCTGAGAAAAAGAAGCCACCGGCTTGAGAATACCATTATTAATGCTGTCGATAGTTTGCATCAGCGAAGAAACTGTATTGCTGGTGGAATCAACCACCGGATCAATTTTTTCCAATTTTTTATTGACATCCTCGACTGTTTTTTTGGACTCTTGCACTACTTTAGCCAGTGCGTAGATTAGGTAGCAGATAAAAGCTGATACCCCAACTACGGAAATGGCGATTGCTCCGAGGAGGAGGTCAGTACTGTTGTCAATCATGATTTTTAGTGATTTATTTTAGTTTTTGTTATTCGAAAACGCACCATAAACAATCCTATTTCTTTTTCATTATAGCATATTTCTCTATCTTTGTTAATAGTGTTTTTCCGCTAATTTTGTGTTATATTAGACACAAAATTTACCATCAGGTAATAATTTAAAGATGAACCAAAATCAAGGAAATCTTACCCCCGAGGAAATCCGTCAACAGAGGGTTGAAGCAGAAAAAGCCAAAATTGCCAAAGATTACGAACGTAAGCTTTTTGTGATCAAACACAAGAAAAAAGCAATGGCTTGGTTGAAGATGATTGGCCTAGCTTTATTGGTGGCCGGAATAATAGCTGGATTAACTACTATCACGGTTAGGATAGTGCAATTCTTCAGTGATGGTGAGAAACCTGAACCAGAGGTGGTACAAGTAATAGATGAAACAGAAAAACCGCCAGCTGATTTTGCAGTTAAAATGACAGAAATTAAGCTGCTCCAACCGGTGGAGGGGACGACTACTTATGATGTCATGGCTAGAATTGTCAATGAAAATTCTGATTGGGGAGTAAGCGAATTGGATTATACTTTCATTCTCAAAGATCGTTTTGACAAAGTGGTAGCGGAGAAGAAAGGGAGTTCTTACGTTTTGCCGAATCAGAGTAAACACTTGATCGAAGTAGGAATTAATACGGAGAGAATTGCGCAAAAGGTGGAATTGAAGATAAAAATGGAACAGATCCAAAAATTAAAGCAATTCACCCTGCCAAATATGAAAGTAGTTGATAAAAGTTATCAAGTCGTTAACAAAAAAGGTAAAGTCTTGGGCGATGTTCTCAATGATAGCCCTTATTCTTTCAATGAAGTTGAAGTGGGAGTTATTTTATTTGATAGCGCTGGGGAAATAATCGGACTGAATTTTACTAATATCAATTCGTTCGGAGCTGGTACTAAACGGTCATTTGCTGCTGGTTGGAGTGAAGAAATTACTGGAGAGGTGACTCAGATTTATATTGAACCACAAATCAATATTTATAGTTCGGATGTGTTTATGAGTAGTTATGGCTTGGGCCAGAGTTTAGATTATTAGTATCTCATCTTGCTTAGGGCGAGCGGTTCTCCACTGATAGTAAAATTATGATTCAAATTACTAAACTAATAAAAAAGTTGGACTGGTTGCTAGTGGCAGCTGTCGTTTTGTTGATCAGTTTGAGTATGGTGCTGATATATAGCACCTCGGGATCCACCACCGGCGAGTTTGATTTCTCCAATCTAAAAAAACAAATAATTTTTGCCGTTGTTGGCTTACTGTTTTTTATCCTAGCCTCTGTTTTTGATTACCAATTATTCAAAAATTATGCCTATCCTCTTTATGTCGCAATGATGTTGGTGTTAGTGGGGGTGTTGTTGTTTGGCACGGAGATCCGTGGCACCAAAGGCTGGTTTACTTTCGGCTCTTTCCAGATCCAGCCGGCGGAGATAGCCAAGGTAGTTTTGTTAATTATCCTCGCTCGTTACTTTGCTAGCATCACGGGCAAGATGAATACTCTCCGCTACGTTGTTATTTCTGGACTTATCACACTGATTCCAGCAGGCTTGATTATTTTGCAACCGGATTTTGGCTCGGCTTTAGTGCTAATTTTTTTATGGCTGGCCATGCTTCTTATTTCTGGCATTAAACGAATTTATGTAGCCGCCTTAAGCGGAGGCGGTTTTGCTATCGGGTGGATTTTGTGGAAATTTATTTTTAAGGATTACCAAAAAGAAAGAATCCTCACGTTTTTAAACCCAACCCGAGATCCACTTGGTTCTGGTTACAACATCATTCAATCTAAAATAGCTGTCGGCTCAGGGGGATGGTTAGGCAAAGGCTTAGGTTATGGCTCGCAAAGCCAGCTCAAGTTTCTCCCGGCGCAGCAGACTGATTTTATTTTTGCTGTCTTAGCGGAAGAGCTAGGACTTTTGGGAGCATCACTGTTGTTGACTTTATTTTGTTTTCTATTACTGCGAATGATATTAATTGTTCGGCGAGCCCGTGATGACTTTGGTCTAATGTTAGGGGTGGGAGCCATCTTAATATTTCTCTTCCAAGTTATTGTAAACGTGGGGATGAATGTAGGTCTTTTACCGGTTACTGGTATCCCCTTACCATTGGTAAGCTATGGCGGTAGTTCACTTATTAGTATGTTAATATTAGTTGGAATATTGCAAAGCGTAGCTATCAGAAGTAAGAAATTGAAGTTTTGAGTGATAATAATAGCCTTAAATATTATTACTTTTACCCATTTGTTGATAACTACGGACAAAATGTCTTGAAAAACTCTCCAGCTCTAGTAGAATTGAGGATTGATATTTCACGAGCAGTGGAAACCAAACTTTTAGCTTCAATAAAAAGTGAATAATCTAAAATAAATGTCAGATTTACAAATAAAAGCCACGGTTAGAGAAGAGGTTGGTAAAGGGTTAGTAGGGCTGAGGGCGGCCAACCAAATTCCGGGGATTTTTTATGGTGCCAAAAGCAAACCAGTTTCACTATCAGTTGGGTATTTGCCTTTTAAAGAAGTTTTTCAGGAAGCAGGGGAAAATACGATAATTGATTTGGATGTCGATGGCCAGAAGAAAAAAGTACTAGTGAAAGAAGTGCAATATCATCCTACTACTAGCAATTTTATTCACATCGACTTTTTTGAAGTAGATGTCACCAAGAAAATTACGGCGGCCATTCCGTTGGAATTTACCGGTGAATCCAAGGCGGTTAAAGATAAGGGCGGTGTGTTGGTGAAAAGTATTGACGAATTAGAAGTAGAATGTCTGCCAGCTGATTTGCCCAAGAATATCACGGTTGATATTAGCTCACTTAATACCTTTGATGATGTTATCAAGATAGGTGATTTAGATATATCAGCCGCTGTCAGTGTCTCGCTGGATAAAAAGAATGTTATTGCTACCGTCACCCCACCGCGGTCGGAGGAAGAATTGGATGAGCTGGATGAGGAAGTCAAGGGAGATGTTGAAGATGTTGAAGGCGTCAAGAAAGAAGAACCAGCCGAGGGCGAAGAAGGGGCTGAAGAAGGTGTTGCTGACAAACCGACCGAGGAGAAGCCAGTCGAGGAAGCCAAGAGCGCTGATGACAAAAAGAAAAAATAATTTATATTTTTTACAATTATGGTTAAAAAGTCTATTACTAAGATAAAGGAAGCAGAAAACAAAGCCGAGAAGACTGTGGCCGAAGCCGAGAAGGCAGTGACCAACGATGTTGTGGCCGAAAAAAGGAAGTGGGAGAAAGAATTAGAAAGAATAAAAGAAGCCGAAGAAGTTAATTTGGTCAAAAAACTAGAAGTTGCCAAGAGGGAAGCCACCAGCCTAAAAAAGGAACGAGAATCAGAAATTAGCGGTAAAATATCAGCCGTAGAAGATAAGGCCAAAACCAACGTGGACAAAGCTGTTCAACTCTTGGTTGACAAGATGCTGGCAGTTTAAGATCGCGGTTTGTAAGTAGCCGTGTTTTTTTGTAAGTAAGATCGTAAAAATATTACCATGGCAGTCGCCGAAGTAAAAAAAATAGGCATCGTTGCCCATAAGAAAGACAAAGAAAAAGTCGTCGACTTTTTGTATGGCACGGGTCTCTTAGAGGTGACTAATTGGCAGGGTAAGGCAGTTAAGGTAGAAGCAGCTGAGTCTGAAGAAGATGCCAGCCAACTGGAATATAAGTTATCAAAGTCTCAGTTCGCGATTGGCTTTCTAGAAGAATATAAAGATGAGGAGAAGGTAAAATTAGTTGATAAACTAATTAGTGCTAAGCTACCAATGTCAGCTAGTAAAGTAGAAAGAATCGCTAAAGAATTTCCGATTGATAAAGTAGTGGATCGTTGTAACGAGTTGGAAGAAGAGATCAACCAGAAGCAGTCGGGAATCGATAGCTCAACCGAAGAAAAGGAACTCCTAGAGAAGTGGGTGAGTTTGGATGTGAAAGTTGCTGAAGCTCGCGAGACCAAGACTACCAAGGCTATTTTTGGGATGGTAGATAGTGAGCAATATTTAGCTTTCATTCGTGAGCTGGAAAAGAAGGTAACCCAAGTTGATATCCGAAAAGTGACTAATGATGAACAGCAGAATTATGTTTTGGTGATTTTTAATAAGAATTTTGAGCGGGAAGTTAGCAAAATTTTGTTCAAATATGGGCTGGAGAAAGTGAGTTTACCTTCCGCCGATAAGACTCCCCGTGAACTGTTGGAAGATTTGTCAGAACGCAACCGAGCTCACCGCAAAGACATTAAGAAGCTAAAGTCTGAAGCGAAGAAACTGGCTAAAAAATACTTAGCGGAGCTCAAAGTATTATTCGATCATATCACTTGGCAGGTTGATAAGACCGCCGTTCAGAAAGATTTTAAAGAGACTAATAGCACATTCATAGTAACTGGTTGGATGAGGAAAGATGATATTAAGCGGGTGAAGATAGGATTAGAGAAGATCACAACTAACTTTGTTATCGAAGAGATGGAGCTAGAAAAAGGCGAGGAGGCTCCCGTGATTATCCGGAATTCTTCCTTTATGCGACCGTTTGAAGCGGTGACTAGTATTTATGGCTTACCTAAGTCTTCAGAAGTGGATCCAACCCCTTTCTTATCAATATTTTTTATAATCTTTTTTGGTTTGTGCCTGACTGATGCTGGCTATGGTTTAGTTTTGATGGTTCTGACCTATTTAGCAATTAAAGTTCTCAAGATCCCCAAGGAAAATCAGCGACTACTGCGACTTTTGATGTATGGCGGGTTTGTTACTTTCATTATTGGTGCTTTGACTGGTGGCTGGTTTGGTCTAGTTTTAGATGAGCTGCCAGCCAGTTTGGGTTGGTTGAGTAAAGGTCTGATAGCGATTAGACTGATTAATCCGATCGAAAATCCAATCGTGATGCTGGGACTGTCGTTCGCCTTAGGTTATATCCACATTATCTATGGCATTGCGATTGATATGTGGTGGAAGATCAAAAATGGCGATGTTAAGGATGGTATTTTAGATAGTGGCACCTGGATTTATTTTTTGTTGGCTATGGGTTTCTATGGCGCAACGGCAGCTGGCGTCCTACCCGAGAGTCTGAAGTCGGTTTCATTGTATCTATTGTTAGCCGGTGTAGTGGTATTAATATTGACTCAAGGACGTAAGCAGAAGAATCCGATTATGAAGTTGCTGGCGGGTGTTGGTAGTTTGTATGGCTTAGTGGGATATATGAGTGATATTCTGTCCTACTCGCGCTTGCTGGCCTTGGGATTAGCAACGGGTGTAATCGCCATGGTGATAAACTTGATCGCCGTGATGTTCAAAGATATGGTGCCAGTATTTGGCTGGGTACTGATGGTGCTGATTATTATTGGTGGTCACATTTTCAATATTGTGATTAATGTGTTGGGTGCTTATATTCACTCCGGACGATTGCAGTTTGTGGAATTTTTCCCCAAGTTTTTCCAAGGGGGCGGTAAGATTTTCCGACCATTCAAGCGGGTGAGTAAGTATGTGGATTTGAAGTCATGAGTGATTACACCGTCCCATCATATAACAGAAGATTGTCAGCTTTTTTTCTTGATGGTGGCTTGTTGGTCTTGTTGTGCCATCCCGCTGTGGTTATTCTAGCTATTTTCGAAGTTATTGTGTCTAAACCTAGGATCCTGGAAAATATTCCAACGCCGTTGTTGATCCTGAGTATATTAGTGGTTGCAACTGTAGCAAATGGTTACTTTCTTTTCCGTGATGGGATGAAGAAGGGGAGTTTCGGTAAAAGGAAGATGGGGTTAATGGTAATTGATGAGAAGACTAATCGGCCTTGTAGTTACGGGAAATCGTTTTTACGTAAT
The DNA here is from genome assembly GCA_018818965.1 of Patescibacteria group bacterium. Lineage (GTDB taxonomy): Bacteria > Patescibacteriota > JABMPQ01 > JABMPQ01 > JABMPQ01 > JABMPQ01. Next base: position 32,390 of record JAHJQX010000020.1, read on the forward strand.
CTGTTTTTACTGATGTTTCTCAGAGCTGATGGGATACTATTCCGCTGGACTAAGGATAGAAGGAGATTGTCGGATATGATTGCGGGGACAAGGGTGATCAATAGTGAAGAATTTATTAATTTAAATAATAATTAAGGAATAAAAGTATGATCGGAATTGCACTTGCAATCTGCGGCGCGGCTCTAGCAGTCGGGCTAGCGGGAACTGGTTCAGCTATTGGGATGGGTATCGCCGGCCAAGCCGCTTCTGGCGTGGTATCAGAAGAGCCAGAAAAATTTGGTAAAGTACTTCTGATGGAAGCTTTGCCTGGTACTCAGGGTATTTATGGGTTCTTAGGAGGATTCTGGGTGATTATGAAGTTGGGCTTGCTTTCCGGAGCAGCTCCACTTGATGCGGCTACTGGTTGGCAGTTCTTGTTTGCTTGTCTGCCGATTGCCATCGCTGGTCTTTCTTCGGGAATCTTCCAGGGTAAGGTATCAGCGGCTGGTATTGGCATTATTGCTAAGAAGCCAGACGAGTCTGGTAAGGGTATTATCCTTTCCGCTATGGTTGAGACTTACGCTGTGTTGGGTCTACTCGCCACGATCCTTTTGATCAATGGCATTCAGTTAGAAGGTTAATTCTAGTCAGTTCGGCTAGTCGTCTTAGTATATCTAGAAAACATGTCAGATTTCCCCAGCCTGCCTGCCGGCAAGCAGGCTGGGGAAATCCAACTCGGCTTCCGGCCTTGCTCTCCCGCCGAAGGCGGGAACCGTGCCTGCAAGGTCTCCAGACAGTTTTCTAAATACACCAAGGCGACTAGCCATCCAATTTTGGAAAAGTTGTAATTATATAAAGAATGGCATTAGAAGATATTACAAAAACAATTACAGAGGAAGCTCAGGCAGAAGCGAAAAAGATCAAATCGGCTGGCGATAAACAGGTGGCTGAGATTGTGACTGAGGGTAAAGAGAAAGTAAAAGCTGAGGAAGTCAAGATCAATCAACGGATTGAGAAAGAAGTGCAGAAGGTCATGGAACGGGTTAAGTTTCAAACCAACATTGCGGAGAGAAATCAATTAGTGGCAGCCAAGCAGAAAATCGTTGGCGAAGTTTTTGCTAAAGTTCTTGAGCAAATGAGTGGTCTCGATGAAAATAAGTACGTTGAGTTTGTTACTGGCCTAGTCAACGGACTACCTGACGTGGCTGAGGGTGAGATTGTACCGGTCGCCGGCAAAGAAGAGTTGACTAAGCGGATTATTGATGGCAGTCAGAAGAGTTTTGCCGTGTCAGCTGATTCTATTCCGGGTGTAGGCGGATTTATTTTTCGCTCGGAGAACATCGAGATCAATAACACCTTTGCTGCCCTGCTAGATGAGAAAAAAGGTGATTGGGAGATCGAAGTCTCCAAGATTTTGTTTGCTTAGTATTCTTTAGATGATGACTAAATCCCAATATTTATACGCTACCGGTCGAATACGTAGCCTAGAAACTAAGCTACTATCCACCAGTGATATGGAGCGCATGATTGATGCCAAGGACGCCACCATGGCTTTTAAGGTCTTTAATGATCTTAGCTATGCGGACGAGCTAGCTGACATCGAGAAGCCAGAGGAATACCAAGCGGTTCTCAATCATGACCTGCAGCAGGTAAAGGATGTCTTAAAGCAAATAACGCCAGATTCTAGGGTGATGGATCTACTCTTTTCTCGCTATGACTATCATAACATCAAGCTTTTTCTCAAGGCTAGGATTTTAGAAAAAGATCTAAGCAAATATGAGTCTAATCTTGGCAATATTGATCCGGAGCGTTTACGAGACTATATTATTAAAGACACCAAAACAGCTATTCCAGCCGAGATTGAGGAGGTGATTCGGGAAGCCAAGAAGGAATTTGATAAGAAGGACGTTGGTGGCTACATAATTGATTCATATATTGACGGAAAGTATTTTGCCAGGTTAAAAGAATTAGCCGAAAAGTTAAATAATAGCTTTACTACCAGTCTAGTCAGGAACTGGATCGATATCGCCAACGTGAAGTTATTTCTGCGTGCCAAGAGATTAGAGTTAGAATTAGAAAAATTCCAGAGCTATTTTATTGCGGGCGGTAATATTTTAGCTTCTAGCTTGGTGAATTATTATGGCAAAGATCTGAAAGAGGCAGTGACGATTTGTTCACGCGGTTTTGAAGACGCGGCAGTAAAAGAGGCGATCAAAGATTATGCCGAAGGTGGCGAGCTGTGGAAAATGGAAAAAGCTTTCGAGAACTATGAGATTAAGTTTATTCAGCAGGCCAAATACATTGCCTACGGACCAGAGATTGTATTGGCCTATTATTTGGCGAAGAAAAACGCCGTGCGCAACGTACGTTTGATTTTTACGGGCAAGTTAAATGATTTGCCTAGCGGTGAGATTAAAGAACGTGTCAGAGAAATATACTAAAATGGAACACAAAATTGGTATAATCGGCAGTCACGAAGAAATACTCGGATTTAAAACCTTGGGTCTGGTGCCTTTGGCCGTGCGCAAGAAAGAAGAAGTTATTACCAAGCTTGATGAGTGCATTGAGAAGAAAGAATACGCGGTGATTTTTGTTGTCGAAAACTGGGCCGAGCAGGTAGAAGAAGAATTACTCGAACGCTCACGGGGTGCTTTGCCAGCCGTGGTGACAATCCCGGGTTATGCTGGCAGCAAAGGCATGGGCGAGAAGAAACTACGCAAGATTGTGGAACAAGCGGTAGGTAGTGATATATTATTTAAAGACTAGCCATTTATTACTTTATCATAACCACTTTGCTGGCAGTAAGCTTTTTTAGAAGGAAACTTGCGATGTCCGCCTGCCTGCCGGTAGGCAAGGCTCAGCGATTATGACAAAGTAATAAAAATATATAAACAACTAATTCATTATTAAGAAATGAACGAAGATACAAAACAAGCAGAGACAAATCCTGACCAAGGAATTATTACTAAAGTTTCTGGTCCATTAGTCGTTGCCAAAGGCATGAGTGAGGCCAAGATGTATGAGGTGGTCAAGGTGAGTGAAGAAAAGCTCATTGGTGAGATCATTGAGCTGGAAGGTGACCGCGCTTCTATCCAGGTATATGAAGAGACGGGCGGTCTTGGACCGGGTGACCCAGTTTATCGAACTGGCAGTCCACTATCAGTAGAATTGGCTCCAGGATTGATGGAATCTCTTTATGATGGTATCCAGCGACCACTGAACTTAATTCAAGAAAAAGCGGGCGACTTTATCACGCGTGGTATTGAAGTGCCAGCGATTGATCGCGATAAGAAATGGGGATTCAAACCGGTGGTGAAGGTTGGCGATGAGGTAGTTCAAGGCGACACTCTAGGGACAGTTGATGAGACCACTCTAGTTGAACACCGGATCATGGTGCCTAAGGGGGCAGTGGGCAAGATCAAGGAAATAAAGAGTGGCGAATTTACAGTCGAGGAGACAGTAGCCGTAATTGCGGGCGAAGATGGTCAGGATGTTGAGGTTATGATGCTGCAAAAATGGCCGATTCGTGAACCGCGACCGGTAGCTTCTAAGTTAGTTCCGACCGAGCCCCTGATTACTGGTCAACGCGTAGTAGATACTTTCTTCCCAATCGTAAAGGGTGGTGTGGGTTGTGTGCCGGGACCGTTTGGCGCGGGCAAAACAGTAATTCAGCATCAATTTGCCAAGTGGGCCGATGCGGACATTGTGATCTTTATTGGTTGCGGCGAGCGTGGTAACGAAATGACAGATGTGTTGATGGAATTCCCGGAACTTAAAGATCCTCGCTCCGGTGAACCACTAATGAAACGAACAGTTCTAATTGCTAATACTTCTAATATGCCAGTGGCGGCGCGTGAAGCTTCGGTTTACACTGGTATTACTTTGGCCGAATATTATCGGGACATGGGTTACAAAGTAGAGCTGACAGCTGATTCGACTTCTCGTTGGGCGGAAGCGCTACGAGAAATCTCGGGACGACTAGAAGAAATGCCCGGCGAAGAAGGTTATCCAGCCTACTTAGGTTCGCGGACGGCAAGTTTTTACGAACGAGCGGGCAAAGTACGGTGCCTGGGTGGTGAGAAGCGGGAAGGATCACTCAGTGTCATCGGTGCTGTTTCTCCTCCAGGTGGTGACTTGTCCGAACCGGTGACACAGAATACTCTACGCGTGACCAAAGTATTTTGGGGGTTAGATGATGATCTAGCTAACCGACGACATTTCCCGGCTATTAATTGGTTGAATAGTTATTCACTATATTTGGAAGATGTTAATGACTACATGAAAAAAGAAGCGGGCAAAGATTGGCCCGAGATGCGTGGACAGGCGATGCAAATTCTTCAGGAAGAAGCCAGTCTGGAAGAAATCGTTCGCTTGGTGGGTATCGAAGCCTTGTCTCCGAAAGAACAGTTGTTACTTGATACCGCCAAGGCTATTCGCGAAGATTATCTGCAGCAGGACGCTTTTGATGACGTTGATTCCTACGCTTCGCTGAAAAAGCAATACTGGTTGCTTAAAGCGATCATGACTTTTCACAACAAAGGTACGGAAGCAATTGAGAAGGGCGCTGAGCTTAAGAGTCTACAAGAATTACCGATCAAAGAAAAAATTGCTCGGGCGCGATTTATTCCTGAGGAAAAATTGGCCGAAATAGAAAAATTGGTTGATGAGGTAATGAAGGGGATTGAGGGTGTAGCGAAAAACTAGGTTATAGGTGTTAGGCATTAGGTTTTAGGTTAAATAAATTTTGAAAAATATATGTTAAAAGAGTACAAGACTATTAAAGAAATTGCTGGCCCGTTGATGATTGTAGAGAAAATTGCCGACGTTAAGTACGACGAGCTAGTAGAAATCGAAATGTCTACGGGCGAAAAGCGTCGTGGTCGGGTTCTAGAGGTCACCGACGAGTTTGCCGCTATTCAAGTTTTTGAGGGCACTCGAGGGCTGGGTACCAAAGGCGTAAAGGCCAAATTCCTCGGACGGGGGATTGAGCTGCCGGTTTCTAAAGAAATGCTGGGTCGAGTTTTTGATGGTTCTGGCCGACCAAAGGATGATGGCCCGGAGATTGTCCCGGATCAGAAGAAGGACATTGCGGGCGCGCCGATCAATCCTTACGCCCGTGATTTTCCTAACGATTTTATTCAGACGGGCATTTCCACTATTGATGGTATGAATACTCTCGTGCGTGGTCAGAAACTGCCGATTTTCTCGGGCGCTGGCTTGCCTCACTCGGAAGTAGCGGCGCAGATTGCCCGTCAAGCTAAGGTGGTCGGTGAAGGGGGTCAAGAAGACGATGCACCGTTTGCCGTGGTTTTCGCGGCGATGGGCATTACCTTTGAAGAGTCTGAGTATTTTATTAATCAGTTCAAAGAAACGGGCGCGATTGAGCGAGCGGTAATGTATATGAACTTGGCTGATGACCCAGTGGTCGAGCGTATTATTTTGCCACGCTTGGCTTTAACTTGCGCAGAATATCTAGCCTTCGAGCTTAATATGCACGTTTTGGTAATTCTCACTGATCTCACTAATTATTGCGAAGCGCTGCGAGAAATCTCTGCTTCTCGTAAAGAGGTTCCTGGCCGTCGTGGTTATCCGGGATATCTTTATACCGATCTCTCAACTCTCTACGAACGAGCTGGCCGAATAAAAGGGAAAACTGGTTCAATTACACAGATTCCAATTTTGACTATGCCCGAAGACGACAAGACTCATCCAATCCCCGATCTTACTGGCTATATCACTGAGGGACAGATTATCTTGTCTCGGGAACTACATCGTAAAGGTATCTATCCTAGCATCGATGTATTACCTTCATTGTCGCGATTGTCACAAAAGGTGATGAGTAAAAGAACGCGTGAAGATCATTCTGGTGTGGCTAATCAGCTGTTCTCTTCTTATGCTCGTGGTAAAGAAGCTAAGGAGCTAGCGGTGATTTTAGGTGAAGCGGCTCTCTCCGAGGCTGATAAGAAATTTGCCCAACTAGCCGATGAATTTGAAGATAAATTTGTCCGGCAGGCGCATGATGAAAATCGCAGTCTGGAAGAGACATTGAACCTGGGTTGGGAATTGATTAATATTTTGCCTAAGTCTGAAATGAAGAAAGTGAAACCAGAGCAGATCGAGAAGTATTTGCCGAGGAAGGAAGAGCCAAAATAATCAGCGCGATTAGAATATATAAATGGCCAAAAAATTAAACGTCAATCCAACTCGCATGGAGCTCTTGCGACTCAAGAAACGAGTCAAGACGGCCAAGCGGGGATATAAATTACTCAAAGAAAAGCGTGATGGGCTGATGAAACAGTTCATGGCGATTATTCGTGAGGCCAAGGGAATGCGTGAGCAAGTAGAAGGCAAGATGCCGGAAGCGCTCAAGAGCTTTCTTTTTGCCTCGGCTGATATGCGACCAGAAGCACTCGAGGAATCGCTAGCTATGCCTTCACAAAAGGTGTCACTGGAGTCTGAGATCAAAAACGTCATGAGTGTCAACGTGCCGCAGTTTACTTTCAAACAAGAAGGCAAGTTTCTTTGCTATAGTTTATCTTCAACTAGCTCGCAGCTAGATGATTCGCTACGAACTTTTTCTGATTCATTGCAGGATATGATCAAGCTAGCGGAGATCGAGCATTCAGCTGCTTTGTTGGCGGAAGAAATTGAAAAAACCCGCCGCCGCGTAAACGCTCTCGAATACGTAATGATCCCAGACCTGGAAACAACGGTGCGATTTATTACTCTCAAGCTGGGTGAGCAGGAAAGAGCCGGTATTGCGATGGTGATGAGAGTTAAGGAGATGATTAAGGATCAGTAACAGTAAATCCCAATTAACAATTTTCAAATTCCAAACAATATACAAATTCCAATAACCAAACTATAATAGAAAAGTGTTTGGTTTTTTGTTTATTGTAGTTTGTTTGTTATTTGTGATTCGTAATTTGGAATTTATAAAAATGCCCATCCCGCAAATATTCTACAATATCGGTTACGCTGTTTGCCACCAACTTCCGCACCGAACTTTCCATGTCCACGATCAAGCGTTGCCTTTATGTTCACGCTGCACTGGGATTTATCTCGGCATGTTTTTGACGTTTGCGTTTTATTTTGTCTGGTATTGGTTGCGTGGCCGGCGACCTACTATTCCGCCCGCCTTACCAATCATTGTCATGTCGGCTTTATTTTTTCTGGCTATGCCCTTCAATGCTATCTCACCCCACTTTGGTGTACCAACGCACAACATCGCCCGACTCATCACTGGAATATTATTTGGTTTTTCCGTCCCTTTGTTTTTGCTGCCAGTCTTCAACGATAGTCCACGCGGGAAAAATAGCGAGGAAAGGATCATCAAAACGGGTGAGTATTTATTTTTATTTTCCGTAGTGATTTTAGTCACGGCACTAATAATTATCGAGAACGTTCTCACTCTCTATTTCGCCGCCTACGCCTCAACAACTGGCTTAATTATTTTTGCCAGTTTTCTTAACGCCACAGTCGTGAAAGAGATTTTTGAGCATTACCAGAAATTTCTCCGTAATTACTGGTATGTAGCAATGGGAGTTATGCTAGCGGCGGGAGAGTTTACTATTCTCTTTCTCAGCCGCACTTATATCGAGCAGCAACTATTACCGTAAATATATATGCCAGACAAATACGTATTCCGAAAATATACTCCGCTGTACCAGAAATATTTTGCGCAGGAGCGGAAGTTACTAAAAGATGTTCTTGGCGAGAGCGCCAATATCGAACACGTTGGTTCTACCGCTGTGCCTGGCTTAGGTGGCAAAGAAATTGTTGATATTTTGCTTGGTGTCTCCCGCAGCGGGATAGAGACAGCTAAAACAAAACTTGAAAAGGCTGACTATGAATTTCGCCCGCAGGCTAGCACGCCGGAGAGATTATTTTTCCGCCGAGATTATGTTGCTGGCCAACAAAAAAGGCGAGTTCATCTTCATCTAGTAGAGCGGGTTGGGTCAGAATGGCAACAGTTTATATTTTTCCGTGATTATTTGCGGGAAAATCCCATCGCGGTCGAGGAATATATCAAAATCAAAAAAGAAGCGGTGAAAATGGCCGGCGGGGATGGGAAGAAATATCGGGAGCATAAAGAAGAATTTATCGTCAATGTGTTGCAGAAAATTTAGTCAGACGTTCGCCAAACAAAAAAAGCCCACTTTCCCAGTGGACTTTTTTGTTAACTAAGCGTTCTTAGTAAGAACTTATATCACCCAAGCCACCAGCGATTGATCCAGTTAGAATCAAGATATAATAAACACCGCAGCAAAGGCAATAGCAGAGCATGGGGATTAGTCCCAGTAGTAAACAGACTTTACCGAATTTTTTCACTTCTTCGTTGTTTTTGCCTTTGGACATGTAGATGGCTCCAAAGATGATGCCGAAGATGCCGACCACAAAAGACAAAATGTAGAACAATACCTTCGGTTCTGGTATTGTCTCTGCTTGTGGTGCCGGCGGAGTGGCCGGAGCCTCTGGGGCGGGGTTGACTGGAGCGGGTGCGCCAGCGTTGGTTGTTTCTGCCATTTTTATGTGTTATTTTTTATACTCTGGTTTTAGATTTTCCTCGTGAAAGCGACGTTGTTGATCTGGAACCGCGGCAATTTCTCGAGCTGCCTGGTCAAGTAGGTAAGTACCAACAGTTTCTTTTTCGGTACCGTCAAATCCCTCATCAACAGCCGCCGTCATTTCCATTAAGCTTTCCGCTGCTTCTATAATTCTACTCCGGCTTAATCTAATTTGTCCCAGCAAAAAAGCACCATGTTTTTTCATACGTCCTCGAGCTTTATCTTCCTTTTCTCTAAGAACAGCCAAGGCTTTTAACATTTGCTCCCCTGTTTCACCCAAAGAACCTTGTTTTTGTAAGGTTTCCAGTCTTTCTTCCATCCCGTGAGCGTAGTTATTTATCGCTATCCTGAGAGCATTATCTAGTCTTTCGTAGGAACCAATTTTTCCCGGCTGAAAGCTCTTTTCTAATTCATGTTGCACCTCAACGATGGGCTTAGGAACCTCAGCTAATTTTTGTCCCAACTCAGCCGCCCCTTTTCTTCTTTCCACCCTTTCTGGATCTTGATTTTTTTCTGCTAGAATATCTAGATATAATTCCTGAGCCTGCGCTGCTAGCTCAGGATGTGTTTTTAAATTCTTTCCCGCTGGACTATTAATACTCTCTTCTACCTTCTCAGGTTTAAATATCCTACCTTCATCCAAAAACTCTCTTTGCGAAGGACAAACAAACGGCATCCAGCCTTTTACTGTATCTCGCTCTAAGCTGACTTCAATACTTTCACCTTCTGGTTCAGCGCTTTCAGTTTCTCTCGAAGGATTCATGGGGGGATTTTCGGACATTCTATACTAATTATGCTAATAAAAACACTGAACTTCCTTGCTCTTTTGACATTATACACTAGAATGGTGGAAAAATTAATTAATCCTTATCCACATAAGTTATTTATTAATTAAACTGGCTGTGGTATAATCTTATGGAATTTGTGACTAGATAGTAATAAGTAAATAAAAAAATATGGTTAGTGACATTAAAAAGGTTGAACCCAAGATAGAAAAAGCAGTCAAAGATAATTGGCTCAAGAAGCTTGGCCGTAAACTAAAAACAGACCGTAAGACCCAGATTATTTTTATCGTGGTAGTTGCCGTATTAGCAGCTGGATCAGTTTTAGGTTACTATGCTGTCTCTGATGGAAATCTTAAATTCACCGATTTACAAAAAAGGGAAAAAACGGAAGATGACAGTGGCATGAAAGCTCGTCGGCTCGATGGCGTGATGGTAGAAAGTGCCGAGGCAGATAACTGGCCGGTGGCTGTAATGATTGAAAATATTACTACTGTCCGACCACAGTCAGGTTTATCAGATGCCAACGTAGTATACGAGGCTTTAGCGGAAGGTGGTATTGCTCGTTTTATGGCAATATTTGACAAAGGTGGCACTGCAGCCAAAATTGGCCCGGTGCGTTCCGCTCGCTCATATTATCTGGAATGGTTGTCAGAGTATGATGCTCTCTATGTTTTTAGCGGTGCTTATCCACCAGTTCTGTCAGCTGTTGAGGGCTTAGAGATTAAGAATATTAATGCGATGTATTCTGGCTCCCAGTATTACTGGCGTGATAATGAAGCTTCGGCTCCACACAATATGTTTACCAATGCGGAAAAGTTGAGCTTTGCTTTGCGTGATCAGGAGCTAGATCAGAAAAAAGCGAGCTTCAAATCCTGGAAATTCGAAGATGAAGTTGAGAAAGCCGATCGATTTGCCGGTGAGCAGGAAATCAAAATTGATTTTTCCAGTGATGGCTACAAAGTTGTCTATAAATACGATCGTGAATCTAACACTTATTTACGGTATAATCCTGAGGGAGCGGAACACACCGATCGCAATACTGGCAAGCAAATAGCTCCGAAAAATATAGTGGTAATACGCGTACCTAATAAAGTTATTGATGATCAAGGTCGTCTGGAAATGGACGTTCACGGCGAAGGAGAAGCAGTTATGTTTGCCAACGGTGAAGCTACCAAGGGCACTTGGAAAAAGAAAGATCGCACTGATCGAACAGTTTTCTATGATGAAGGTGGTAAAGAATATAGCTTAGTACGAGGGCAGACTTGGGTAGAAGTAGTGCCACCGGAGCGGAGCGTAACGTATTAGTTGGTAAGTTGTAGTGAGTAGATCGTAGTCAATTAAAAGACATTCTTTGGTGCTCGCCCTGCTTGGTGGGCACTATTTGTCAGCGAAATATATGCACGAATTAAAAAAACAAGACCCGGAGATCTATAATCTTATCCAGCAAGAAACAGCCCGGCAAAATGATGGTTTAGAGATGATTCCGTCAGAAAACCATACTTCGCCCGCGGTACTGGAAGCCTTAGGTTCACGTCTTACCGATAAATACTCAGAAGGATATCCAGGGATACGTTATTATGGTGGATGTGATATTGTTGACCAGGTAGAAAATCTAGCTCGCCAGCGCGCTTGTGAACTTTTTGGCTGCGATCATGCTAATGTACAGCCTTATTCTGGCTCACCCGCCAACATGGCAGTATATTTTGCTTTGGCTGATCCAGGCGATACGATCATGGGATTGAAATTGTTTCATGGTGGGCACATGACCCACGGTCTGAAAGTCAATTTTTCAGCTAAATATTACAATAGTGTACAATATAGCGCACGCCAAGATGGCTATCTGGATATAGATAATATGCGAGAGTTGGCCCGTAAGCATAAGCCCAAAGTTATCATTGTTGGGGGGACAGCTTATCCACGGATATATGAGTGGGATAAATACAAAGTGATTGCCGATGAGGTGGGGGCATATCTTCTCGCTGATATTAGTCATATAGCTGCTTTGGTGATTGGCAATGTACATCCCAATCCTATCGGAGTAGCTGATGTGGTGACTTCTACGACGCACAAGACTTTACGTGGTCCGCGGGGAGCGATGATCCTCTGCAACGGCCAGCCAGCAAAACCTTTGCGACCAGCCGAGCGAACCAAAGAAAATATTCCCACTTTAATTGATCGAGCAATTATTCCCGGACTGCAAGGTGGACCGCATAATCATCAAACAGGTGCGATCGCGGTGGCACTCAAAGAAGCGATGCAGCCGGAATTTAAAGAATATGCCCAGCAGGTAGTAAAAAATGCAGCGGTGTTAGCGGGGGAGTTGTTGAAAAAAGATTTTGACTTGATAACCGGCGGCACCGACAATCACCTAATTTTAATTGATATGAGTAATAAGAAAATTAGTGGCCAGCAAGCGGAGAAAGCTTTGGGTGAAGCGGGGATTACGGTTAATAAAAATACGATTCCTTTTGATAAACGTAAGCCGTTTGATCCTTCGGGAATTCGTCTAGGTACGCCAGCCTTGACAACGCGGGGAATGAAAGAGGGGGAAATGAAAACTATAGCCGGTTGGATTGATGGAGTTATCAGAAATATTAGTGATGGTAAAAAGATTGCCGCGATCAGGCAAGAGGTTTTAGAATTGACTAAAGAATTTCCTATCAGTATGTAGCGGAATAGATTGAAAAAGTTATTCTAAACGGCTAAGATTAAGTGTAGCCGTTTTTAATTATCCGCATGAACTACCGACAAACAACTGAATATCTTTTTGGCCTGCAGCGCTTTGGCAGTAAGCTGGATTTAATCAATATCACTAAGTTGTTGGAGCTGGTAGGCAATCCGCAGCGCCAGTTCAAGTCTGTCCATGTTGGCGGCACCAGTGGGAAATTTTCGGTGGTGCAAATGACGGCCGCTATTTTGCAGGCGAGTGGTTATAAAGTCGGGACATTTATTTCACCTCATTTGTCGCGATATACGGAAAGATTTTGTATTAACGGGAAAGAAATTGACGAGACTGCGGTCATCAAATTAACAAGTCAGCTAAAAGTAGCCGCTGACAAAATGGTCGCGCTACCAGATTTTCGTCACCCGACGTTTTTTGAGATGTCGACCGCGCTGGCGTTTTTATATTTTGCCCAGCAGGAGATTGATGTGGCGGTGGTAGAAGTGGGGATGGGGGGACGATTGGATGCGACTAATGTCTTAGAGCCACTGGTGTCGGTGATCACACACGTGGACTTGGAACACACGCATGTATTGGGGGAGACAATCGAGGCGATAGCAGGCGAGAAGGCAGGGATTGTAAAAAAGGGAGGAATATTGGTGACGGGGGAGCGAAATGAGCAAACCCTAAATGTTTTTCGCAAAGCTTGTTGGCAGCGAGAGGCCGATTTTTTGGCTTTAGATAACGATTTTACGGTTAAGATTGGGAGGCAAGATCTGGCCGGGCAGGAATTTTCGTTAAAATTTAATGAGCAACGGTATAATTTGTCTACGCCGCTATTGGGTAATGTACAAATAAAAAATGCTGCACTGGCAGTGGTGACCGCTTTGGTTTTACGTGATAAGAATTATAAAATTTCTGAGGTAGCAATCAAAGCTGGTCTCAAAGCAGTAAAATGTCCCGGCCGATTAGAAATAGCCCAAAAAAATCCTTACGTTGTTTTTGATTGTGCCAAAGATCCGGGGGCGATATTAGAATTAAGTAAAACAATCGAGCATTTTTTTTATTTTAGTAGGTTGATTTTAGTAATGGCGGTATCTGATGATAAGAATATCAAACAAATGGCAAAAAATATTGCGCCGCTGGCAGATTTGGTAATAGCAACCAGACATGGAGTCAAAGAGCGGGCGCTTGATCCCAGAATCATCCAAAAAGAGTTTATTGTCTGCGGTGTTGACTCAATTGTTGCCGATGATGTCAAAATGGCAGTTGCCGAATCGTTAGATCAAGCTAACGTGGATGATCTTATCCTTGTGACTGGTTCTGTATTTACCGTTGGAGAGGCGCGGGATGTTTGGTATGATGAGGTAAGGTCGAAATAATAATTTTCATGCAAAGATATCTCGACATAGTCGCCAATATCCTTAAAAATGGCCATAAAAAAGAGGATCGTACCGGTACGGGCACGATTGCGATTGCCGGAGCAATGTTCCAGCACGAGATGGCCGACGGGTTTCCATTATTGACGACCAAAAAAGTACCTTACCGCTTGGTAGCCAGCGAACTCGAGTTTTTCATCAGGGGAATCAGCGACAAAAAATGGCTCCAGGAGCGAGATAATCACATCTGGGATGAATGGTGTACGCCGGAGAAGGTGCCTTACGCCCACGACGAAGAAACAAAGCAGAAAATGCTTAAGGAAAGAGATCTCGGCCCTATCTACGGTTGGCAGTGGCGACATTTTGGCGCGGAGTATAAAGGCCATGATAAAGATTATACCGGCCAGGGAGTAGACCAGTTAGCTCGAATAATCCGGGAGCTCAAAGAGAAACCACACAGTCGTCAGATGCTAGTGCTAGCTTGGAATCCAATGGATGTAGAGAAGGTTGTACCACCATTTTGCCACTATGGCTGGCAAGTAACGGTAATGGATGGCAAACTTAACCTTTTCTGGAATCAACGGTCAGTGGACGTGGCGCTTGGCTTACCGTTTAATATTGCTAGTTATGCGACACTTTTACATTTATTATGCTTAGAGACAGGCTACGAAGAAGGAAGGCTAACTGGATTTTTAGCAGATACCCATATTTATCTAAATCAGATTGAAGGACTAAAAAAGCAGCTCCAACGGGATCCGAATAAATATGCTCTGTCGCAGCTCAAGACTGAAAACTTCAAATCCATATTTGACTGGGAGTACACTGATTCAAGGGTTGAGGGCTATGAGAGTTATCCAGGCATTAAATTTCCTATCGCAGTTTAGAGATTTGGAGTTTAGTATTATTATTTTTGCAGCTGTGAGTGTTTGAGGAGTCATCCCGGTTCTACCGGGAGGGCGACGAGTTTCACAGCCAGAAAAAGAATAACGCCAACCCTCCACCAAACCTGTAAAAGTTTATCACAAATTAACTATTCACCATGATCGCTTTAATCTGTGCCGTTGCTGAAAATAATTGTATCGGCCTTAAAGGCAAACTTCCCTGGAATATCCCCGCTGATCTTAAACACTTTCAGGATATTACTGATGGCCAGGTAGTGATTATGGGCGACGTGACCTATGAATCTATTATTGGCTATATTGGCAAGCCGCTACCGAATCGGCGCAACGTTGTTTTGTCTTTTGATAAAAACTATCAGGATAAAGTTCCAGCCGAAGTTGAGGTTTATCATAGTATTGAAGATGCGCTTAAGGCTCATGAGAGCGACGATGTCTTTTTTTGCGGTGGCGCTAGTATTTATAAACAAAGCATTGAACTGGCCGACACACTTTATATTACTCACGTTCACCAAACAGTAGACGGGGACACTTTTTTCCCCGAAATCGATCCCAAAAAATGGCAGGAAATTGAACGGGAAGATCACGAGAAATTCTCCTTTGTGGTTTATAAGCGTAAATAACTATGGGCACAACCAAAACACAATACTATCACCTTTCCGCGGAGGATGTATTCAAACAACTACAGAGTAGTCGAGAGGGACTATCTGCTAGTGAAGTAGCTAAGAGAGCAGTTGAGTATGGCTCTAATACTTTACCGAAAGAGAAGCCACCCACTTGGCTGGCTTTATTACTGTCGCAGTTTAAAGGGATTTTGATATATATATTGCTGGTAGCGGCGGGAATAAATTTTGGTTTAGTTTGTCGCGAGCACAATGGCTTGACATTTGGCCTGTCTGAGCAAGCTGATACTTATATTATTTTGTTAGCAGTTTTAGTTAACGTTATAATCGGTTTTGTTCAGGAAGGACGAGCCCAGAAATCACTACAGGCGTTGGAGAAAATCATTACCTTAAAAGCGCGAGTTGTCAGAGACGGCCGAGAACAGATGATTGACGCTAAGGAATTAGTACCTGGCGATATCATTATCATAGCAGCCGGCGATAAAGTGCCAGCCGACGCCCGACTATTTGAAGTAGAAAAACTGGCGATAAACGAAGCGCCTCTGACCGGAGAAAGTGCACCGGAGGATAAGGTGACAGATGAACTGAAAAAAGATTTAAGTTTGGGCGATCAGGCGAATATGATATTTACCGGGACGACTATTACTAAGGGTCAAGGAGTGGCTGTGGTTGTAGAAATTGGAGAAAAAACGGAAATTGGGCACATCGCTAAGCTTCTCAAAGAAACGAAAGACGAAGAAACGCCGCTACAACAAAAGCTGAATGTTTTTTCCAAGAATATCGGATTAGTCATTTTAGGGGTTACGATTTTACTGGTGATAATCGGGTATTTGCAGGGAGATCCTTTTATTGAGATATTCACTGTCTCGGTGGCGGTGGCCGTCTCAGCTTTACCAGAGGGGCTAGCAGTGGCCGTGACCGTTATTTTGGCAGTGGGGATGAGGCGTATTTTGGGACAAAAGGCTCTGGTTAGAAAGTTAGCCGCCGCGGAAACTTTAGGCTCGACGACAGTTATTTGTACTGATAAAACTGGGACATTAACTGAAGGCAATATGCGAGTAACTAATTTAATAACTTGGAGTAAAGATTTTGACATTGGCCATACCGAAAAAGAACATCGTGATGAGAAAAATGAGGAGCTAATTTTTGCCCTGCATGCGGGTATGCTAAATAATGATGCCCGCATAGATAATCCAGATGATAATTTGGAAAAATGGGTTATCTCTGGCAACTTAACGGAACGAGCGTTGCTCTCAGCAGCTATTCAAGCTGGCATAGATTACAAGCAGGAAAGAGCCAAATATCCCCGTTTAGATTCAGTCCCTTTCGACTCCTCAATTAAGTATATGGCGACCTTGCATAAGCTCAGTGAGGAGCAAAATATTGTTTATTTCAAAGGTGCCTCGGAAAAGGTTCTGGCTCGTTGTCAAAAGATTAGAGTAGGTAACCAAACAGAAATATTTGACGAGGAAAAAAAGAAAAAATTCCAAGAAAAATTTATTGCTTTAAGCGGCAAAGGTCTCAGAGTAATAGCAATCGCTTATCAGAAGGTGGATCGAGAGCAGCAGAAATTAACGGACGTTGATTTGAATGAGCTGGTTTTTATCGGCTTCTTTGGCATCAAAGATCCCCTGCGTTCTACCTCCAAAGAGACCGTTCATCTTTGTCAAAAAGCAGGCATTAAGATCGTGATGATTACGGGAGATCATAAGCTGACTGCTCAGGCGATTGCCCAGGATTTAAAGTTGCCAGCTCAGGAGGAAAATATTTTAGAGGGAGAGGATCTTGATAAAATGAGCGATGATCAGCTGAAAGAAATTGTGGACAAAATTTCTGTCTACGCGCGGGTAAGTCCAGAGCATAAGTTGCGTATTGTCCAAGCCTGGTTCAAAAGGGGTGAAGTAGTGGCGATGACCGGCGACGGAATTAATGATTCGCCAGCTTTGAAGGCGGCTGATATTGGGGTGGCTTTAGGGTCGGGGACACAAGTGGCCAAAGAAACAGCTGAGATGGTTATCCTCGATGATCATTTTAAAAGTATTGTCGGCGCTGTTAAAGAGGGTCGGGGAATATTCGATAACATCAAAAAAACCGTCCTGTATTTAATTTCGGACTCTTTTTCTGAGGTGATATTGGTTATTGGCACCATGATCTTGGGACTGCCTTTGCCACTTACGGCCGCTCAGATTTTGTGGATTAATTTGGTGAATGATACCCTGCCCAGTTTATCTTTGACTCAAGAGCCCCGAGAGAAGGAAATTATGGATGAACCACCCCGCGGTCGGAAGGCAAAAATATTAGACAAGGAGATGAAAATATTAGTGGCTATTGCTAGTGGCGTTAATGGTTTAATGAATATTGTCCTCTTTGTCTGTTTTTATAAATTTACCGGAGATATTGTTTTAGCTCGGACAGTTGTTTTTGCGGCTTTAGGCGTTGATTCTTTAGTCTATATCTTTAGTGTCCGCTCACTACGGCATTCAGTTTTAAAGTTTAATCCGTTTTCTAATAAATATTTAATTGGTGCATTGATTATAAGCTTTGGGTTTTTATTGGCTGCTATCTATTGGCCCTTCATGCAGCAGATTATGAAGACTAAATCTCTCGGTCTATTCGAGTGGGTGATAGTAGCGAGTATGAGTATCGTGGTTGTATCTTTGATCGAGCTAGTTAAGTATGTTTTCTTGCGTCGGGGGAACAGAGCGGTTAAAAATTAAATGTCCAGCGCTCATCAGAAAATTATCGTATTTGATGTTACAACGCAGTGTAATTTAGATTGCGCTTTCTGTTTTGGACCGGAGAGTGGTGAGGATGAACCCACCAATCAAGAGGCGAAAGAAATTATTAAGCAAGTTGCTGCTAGCGGAGCTGATAAAATTGTTTTCACGGGCGGAGAGCCACTACTGCGGAAAGATATTTTTGAACTGGTAGAATATGCTAGTCAACAAGGTCTGTATACTATATTACATACCAATGGGTTGCTATTTGATGAGGTTGTTCTAGAAAGGTTACGGGGTCGGCTTGATCAGATAAATTTACCCCTAGATGGAGCGGATGTGAGAGCCAACGATAGCCAACGAGGCGCTGGTCATTTTAAAAAAGTGTTATCGTCCTTGAAGTTGTTAAAGGACGAGAATATTTTGGTGGTAATCTCTAGTGTGGCTACAGCTAGGAATCAATCATTTCTACCAGCTGTTGGAAGAGTCTTGCAAAATCTAGCTGGTCAAGATAAAGCGCGAATAGATAAATGGCGGGTTTTCCAGTTCAGATCTGAGGGAAAAGCAGTCGAGGCAGAAAAGCAGTTGCAAATATCTAAAGCAGATTTTGCTGGTCTGATTGCAAAAATTACTAGTCAGAAGTATCCATTTTCGGTACAGTTCATTACCAGTAATGATGAAGAATTTTATAGTTCGTATAAATTAATATAAGGACAATATTATGAAATTTTCTGGGCGAAAAGTTTTATTTCTTGTTTTGTTTATTGTGCTCGGGTCGGTTGCTTTGCAGATCCCGCTGGTAAATATTGTGGGATCAGCGAGAAAGTTTACGGTGCTAGAATTATTCGGGCCATCAGCCGGCATGTTAGCTGGGCCGGTAGTCGGCACTATTTCTGTACTAGCCGTGAAGATTATTAGTGCTTTGATAACTGGAGCTTCATTTGATGTGGCCAGTATGTTACTACTTCTGACCATGCCGTTAGCTGCTCTCTATTTTGGTTCTAAATCTAAGTTGGTCGCGGTTATCCCTGTTGTTTGTATGACTTTATTTATTATGCATCCAATTGGACGCGAAGTTTGGTATTTCTCACTTTATTGGTTGATCCCTATTTTGGGAGTATTCAAGAAAAAATTTCTCATTCTTAATAGTTTGGGATCCACCTTCACTGCTCACGCAGTTGGCTCGACCGTCTTTCTTTATGCCTTTGGCCTGCCAGCTGCCGCCTGGGTTGGTTTGATTCCGCAAGTGGCCCTCGAGCGAGGTTTTTTCGCCGTCGGTATTTGGTTTAGTTACCTAGTAATGAATAATGTATTTAATTTACTAGCTAGCAGTTGGTGTTTCCGGTTTATGGGGAAATTGGTTAACGATAAATACGTTTATTTTTTAAAAAGCTAAGTAATGGCTAGCCAAGAGAGACCAGTTGGGGATGTAGCGAAAGACACTCAGGGATCATATGAGAAATATGGCCTAGGAGACGATGAGGATTCATCAGGTATTATTAAGAGATTAGAGCAGGGTGAGCTATCTCCCGAGTTGTTTATTAAGGAACAGGATGAGCTAAAAGGTGTTGCTGGTTTTTCGCAGGTGCTAGAGGTAGCTGGGGCAAAATTATTAGAGAGAGTGCAAGGTGATTATACCCAAGCGAGAAAATTTTTTAGTCTTCGTGGATATAATGCTGAGCAGGTAGATAAATTTCGTCGCCTGAAAAATTACGAAGACTTGTTGGCAGCTGGAGCAAAATTACTCACCGATGAGGGAGAAGCAAAATTAGCTCGTTTGTATGAAAATGATGACGCGCCAGTGCCAGTCGGCACATATTTTTTGCGGGCGACCTTTTTTGATCGAGATGGAAATAAAAAGGAGCAAAGAGGGATGGTTGGGCATATATATGAACCTACTACCCAAGCGGTATTAGAAAAAAAAGCTCGAGCAGAAATATCGGCGATGGGTCTGCATAATTTTGGTATGGCGGTGGGTGGTGAAAAGTATCCTCTGGGACAAAAAGTTGACTTTATTATCACTGACGAGCGGGGAACACCAGTGGGAGAACCTTCATATGTAACTGTCGATGGCGCCGGATATCCAGTAAAGCGAAACAAGCAAGAATTTCACCCGGTGTGGTTAGCGGAAATTGCCGAACATGAGAGGGAAAAAAGTCTTACACCCGATGAAAGGTTTAAAGAAGCGATATATAAGTTAGTTTCTGATTTGCCAGCGGAAGCAGTCAAGTACGATAACAAATTATCAGATTTGCTTGGTAATGGTGCCGGTAATCTAAGTATTTATGGTTGGCTGTCACTGTTACGTGGTCTGGCAGATAACAAGGTAATGTCGTATTTGCCAAGTGATGAGGTAGCGATCAAAAAGGCGGAAAAACTAGAAGATGCTTGGAAAATGATGCGTGGCGGAGTTGGTGAATCAGCTGAGGAGGCAGAAGAATTAGTTTATAGAGTTATTGAAAAAATAGTCGGTTAAATATGCAGAATCCCATTTGCCTCTCTACCGGGTCAGTTCACGAATTTGTTCCTGATTTCAACGAACGCATTACTAAAGTTCGGGAATTTAAGCCTGATGGAGTAGAGATATGTTTAGCTCGTCCGACTGAGTTGTTGGGTTTTGAAATTACCAGCGAGAACTTAAAATATTTACTAGGACTGGAATTTGTTTCAATTCATGCCCCAGTTATCGATATCACGTATCGTAATGATGAATTGAGCAGGAAAGTATTGGCCAAAGTCGAGAAGCTATCCCAGCAAATTGGAGCCAGAAATGTTGTTTTCCACCGCAAAGAGATGGAAGATCCTCAAATATTAAATGATTATAATTTTATTGCTTCTCTAGAGAATTTAGATTTTCGTAGTCCGGGTTGTATGCAAAATGTGGCCGAAGTGGAAAAAGAATTGGCTAAAGATAATAATTTAAAGCTCACTTTTGATTTTGCTCATGCCTTTAGCATTGATCCTAATTCAATCTCTAGTTTTGTTAAAGAATTTCGAGACAAAATAGTAGAATTTCACGTTGCCTTTCTCGATCAAGACACCAGCGGACGTCCATCTTACCACTGGTTTCTGTATAAAAACGACAGCGAACAAATTAGGTCATTTTTAAAGTTCTTAGATAACCCTAACATACCGATTGTTATCGAAAGCACGGCTGCTGAGCCAGAAGAGATGAGTTGGCTGGGGGAGGAAATAGAGTATTTAAGAGAGATTTAATCAGCTTCGATAACCAAGACCCGCTCTTTTCCCGCGAAGTCTTTTTTTATTTGCGGATAGCTGGGTGGGAAATATTTTTGGGCTAACTGGACTAGCTTCTTGGTAAATGTCGGGTCGATTTCTAGAAAAATCAGTGCTCCCGGTTTGAGATGTGGTTGTGTCTGGCTTAGTAATTTCTTATATATCTCTACTCCTCCTTCTCTAGCCAGTAGGGCGATCTTAGGCTCAAATAGTCTGATGTCCTTACTGACTCCCCTGGCTGTGTTTTTTAATCTCTCCGGAGTAACATAAGGGAGGTTGGCCACTATAATATCAACTTTTTCTGGCAGGGGTTCAAGCAGGTTACCTTGTAAAAGTGTGACTTGTTTTGGCATTTTGTACTTAGCAACATTAATCTCAGCCACTGCCAAAGCTTCTGCAGAAATATCAACCGCATAGATTTTAGCGACCGGTAGATTCTTTGCCAAGGCCACCGCAATGCATCCCGAACCCGTGCCAATATCGGCAATAATTTTTTGCTGGGTGGTGTCACCATATTTTTCGATAACTGTCTCAACTGACACTTCCGTATCTGGTCGGGGGATTAGCACTCTTTCGTCAACGTGGAAATCCAACCCGTAAAATTCTTTGTGCTTGGTAATATAAGCTATTGGTTCGTGCTTTTGCCGGCGGGTGACTAATTGCCAATATTTTTTCTGTTGTTCAGCCGGCAGTTCTTGATCCAACTGTTCGTACAATTTTTCCTTAGTAACACCAAGCACAAAACACAAAAGCACCTCCGCGTCGAGGGCAGAGGAATCAGAAATTGCCTGAAGAGATTTTAATGCCTTTTGAAGTACCTTTTTAATAGTCATCGTCGTTAATCAAAATAAGGTTAATCATGGTTGGTGAGTGAACCCGGCCCCGATCTGATCGGGGCTAAGGTGAACGAACTAACCATGATTAACCTTGTACCTACCCTACCCAATAAGTATTAACAAACATGGTAATAAAAAGTGCGGAGAGCATGGAGCAGAGAATGATGGTAGCATAATTAAGAGTCTGATTGCGTCCCCACTTGGCCAACAGAATAAAGGCGGGGAAGAGAGCCAACGTAAATCTGCTCATGCTCATAAAAGTGCCGGTGATGGCAGGGATAAGCAAGTAAAGCAGCATATACAATCCGTAAGAACGACGCATGGAAATCAAGACGATGATAGATAAAGCAGCAAAAATTACAAAAAAGAGAAAGTCGAGGGAGTTAGTAAGGTAGAGGGCAAAATTTTCGTGCTGGGGATTGATAAGTATGTTGGAATAGTGCGAGAGGGTGTTCCAAAAATGAGAGAAAGAAATCGAAGTTTGGCGACCCCAGGCGTCTTGAGCAAAGGCAAAAAGATAAGGGTTGTCGAATTTTTGGTAAAGATAATACATGTAAATACCCAATCCACCTGGGATGAGAAGGAGGTTAAGTGAATTAGCTTTGATTTTGAGGGGATTAAATTTGCGTTGTTCTAAATATTCCACCAGTAGAATGCCAAGCATAATGATACCAGCGGGGCGGGTGAGACTGGCTAGCATACCCCAAATAGAGGCAGCATACCATTGTCCCCGCCGGGCGTGGTAAAAACTTGCTACTACCGTGAGTAAGAAAAGTGATTCAGAATAGATGGAAGCCAAAAAAATAGAAGTAGGGAAAATTAACATATACAAAACCGAACGCAAGGCGGTGCGCTGGCTGATTTCTATTTTAACTAAATAATAAAGATAAAAGCAGGTGGCCAGAGTACAAAGGCTGGAAACAATTACTCCAGCCAAGGCGTATTGGTTGTTGGTAATAAAAGAAAAGAGTCGAATTAGTTGGGGGTAAAGGGGGAAAAACACGACACTCGACCATTCTCCAGGAGCGGTCCAATAGTAACCTTTTTCGGCGATGCTAAGGTACCAACCAGAATCCCAACGAGCCCAGTATTGTAAATATGAGGGAATTTTTTCTAGCCAGGTCTGGCCGGCGTCAGTGGACCAACTATAAGCTGGATCATTAGTTAAGCCGAGTCGTCCTTTGGCCAGGAAAGCCATCAGCCAAATAATCAACCGCCAAGCAGTGAATAGACCCAAAATAGATAAAACCTCCCGCCAGTTTATTCGTTGTTTTTTTACCCGCACCTTCACCGGGTGGTGGTCTTTGTGTCGCCTGATCAAATCCATTTTAGTTTTGCGATAGTTTACGTTGTTGATCTTCGGCAGTCAACTTGCCTATCAGTATAGCAAGATTTCCGTCTAACACCTCGGAGATATTTTTGACACTAAACTTGATACGGTGGTCAGTAATACGATCCTGGGGGAAATTATAGGTACGGATTTTTTCACTGCGGTCGCCGGTACCAACTTGAGTATTACGGGCGTCTCCACGTTCCTTTCTTTGTCGTTCCTGTTCTTCAAATAGTAGACGAGAACGTAACACCTTCATCGCTTTATCACGATTTTTATGCTGTGATTTCTCATCCTGGCAGGAGACAACTACGCCGGATGGCTTATGAGTGATTCGGATAGCAGAATCTGTTGTATTGACACTTTGTCCGCCAGGGCCAGAAGAGCGGAATGTATCGATTTCTAGATCTTTGGGATCAATCTCAATATCTACATCCTTGGCTTCCGGTAGCACTGCTACCGTAGCGGCTGAAGTATGGATGCGACCACTTTTTTCTGTTTCTGGTACGCGTTGAACACGATGGACGCCACTTTCATATTTGAGTTGTTTATATGCGTTCTCACCCTTGACGGCAAAAATTATTTCTTTGAACCCACCGATGCCAGTGCGGCTAGAGTTTATCAATTCCAGGTGTAATCTATTTTGTTCAGCGTAACGAGAATACATTCGGTAAAGATTGGCGGCAAAGAGAGCAGCTTCTTCGCCACCCACCCCCGCTCGGATTTCCATAATAACGTTTTTATCATCATTGGGGTCTTGGGGAAGCAGAGTGACTTGTAATTTATCTTCTAATTCTCTTTTTTGTGCCTGTAATCCAGTCAACTCTTCTTCAGCCATAGCTATCAGGTCGTTGTCATTTTCCGAGGAGATGATTTTTTTGTCTTCTTGGATACCCTGGATAATTTCGTGGTACTTTTTGCCCAGATTGTTAATATCTTCTAAAGCAGCCTGGCGCTGAGAGAGTTCTTTTAATTTCTGCGGATCAGAAGAAATCTCAGGTCGATTGAGCTGGTCAGCAATATCTTGGTATTCTTTTTCTAATTTAGCTAATTTCTCTAGCATATATACTATTAAACCACGAAACTATGGTACACAGCAAACAAAAATCAGAGCCGAAAAGCTCCGATTTTATTAAACGCCATTTTAGCTACTTGCCTTTTTTGGTGGCTTTGGCTTTCTTTTTATCCTGCTTTTTGGGTTTAACTAGTTTATCTTTTTCCTTATCAGCCTTTTTCGTTTCCCCTTGGCTCTTTTCGGTGGCTGGTTTTTTCTTAGGCTTCTTAGCAGCACTCATCTTAGCTGCTTTTTCCTGCATTGCTTTGAAGCGGTCTACCCGGCCGGCGGTATCAACATATTTTTGCTTACCAGTATAGAAAGGATGACACAACGAGCAAACTTCCACGTTTATTTTATCAACGGTGGAGCCAGTTTCAAAAGTGTTGCCGCAGGCGCAAGTAACGGTTGTTTTGCCGTATTTGGGGTGAATCTTTGGTTTCATGACATTTTTACATTTATAAAAATACACGTAAAGAAATTGTAATGCTTTTTTAGCGGAGAGGCAAGGGGATTTGCCGCTACTTCACCATCTTCACCATATATTCTCCCCTTAGCCGATACCCAAATTTGCGATAATAATCTCGCACGCCCACACCAGAAATAACAGCGATTTTATCCAGTTTAAATTTTCGCCGGGCGATTTTTTCTGCTTCCTGCACTAGTTTTTTCCCCAATCCAGCGTGTTGCACAGCTCCCTTTTTTTTGGTGGCGACGGGGATCAATTGACCATATGAGTGAACTTCGCGAATCAGAGCCGAACCTTCGAGCACAGGCAAAAAGTGTTTTTGGCCGGAAAAATGTTGCGAAGGAATCCGCAAGCGTAAAAAGGCTAATATTTTGTCATTTTTCACGTCCTCGAAAGATAGAAATATCTCTTTGCCGCCCGAGGCATCATAGTCACGCCGCGTTAGCTTCATATTGCCTGGCTGGTAATCTTGCCCCTTTATTTCTCGACACCGTATGCATCGACACTCCACTTTTACCGTTGCCATCCTTGCTTGTACATCCTGTCGGATATTCGAGATTTTATTGCCGGCGATGATATCAGTGGCCGGGATATCACGTCCTAGTCGCATAATACGAACGTAAGGCGGTATAATCGCTTTGATTTTTACTAGTAAACTGATGAGTTGGTTATTTGCATACGGCTTATATTTACCTTGCTGGTACATTTGAGCCAGCTTAGAGTCCCGCGTAAGTACACAGGGATAAATTTTTAGCATGTCGGGTTGGAAGTCAGAGCTAGAAAATATTTGCTTAAATGTTTTTAAATCTCGCGCTGGTGTGCTGCCGGGCAAATTAGGCATTAAGTGGTAGTTGATTTTGCAGCCAGCGTCTTTGAGGAGTTGGGTAGCTCTAATAGTTTCCGCTATCCCATGTCCGCGTTTGGTTTGACGTAAAATATTATCATCGGTACTTTGTACACCAAGCTCAACCCGCGTCACTCCTAATCGGCGCAGGCGAACAATTTCTGACTCGTCAATCAAGTCCGGTCGAGTTTCGATGGTGATACCAATAATGCGCTGCCGCGCTTTTTCGTTGCGCCTTTTTTCTGCCGCCAAGCAAATATATGTTTTTGGTAGCTCAAAACTTTTAATTTTCCGTAAGGCTGCCTCCGTTTTTGCTTTGGAATTTTTAATTTTCTCCCTTGGTTTACCACCTGCCTGCCGGCCGGCAAGGCTTGTAACTTCAAACTTAAAATCATTACAGGCTTTAAAACACCGCGCCACAAATTGACTTTGATATTTCCCTGGAAGGGAAGAAAAAGATCCACCCAAGATAATAAGTTCAATTTTATTTGTTGAATGACCGGTAATATTCAGCGAATTTAGTCGCGCTGTTACTTGTTTATAGGGCTCAAAGCCAGTCAAAATTGCGCGCATCACGGCTGGCTCATCGGAGAAGTAGCTTTTGGGCATTTTTTTCTCTGTCGGGCAATAAATACACTGACCAGGACAAGGATGGGGTCTGGTTAAGACAGAAATTGACGCAATTCCTGATAAGGTACGTGTTTTTTGTTTTTTCAGTAAGTGTTCTAATTCTGAGCTTGGCGCCACTTTTTTCGCTTTGACTAACTGTCGATAACACTCTAAGATTTCTATATTAGAAGGACAGGCGCCGCCATACTGGGCTGCCCAAGCGTGCTTGATGGACTCAAACGATTTGGTATTGAGTCTAGGGAGCTTAAGGGCTTGTTTTACGATTATTTCTACTGGATTCATGTGGCATTAATATTGTAACTGTTTGTGTTATATATCTTGCGACTAGCTATAGTTACCTCTCTCACCACAGCTCAGCCAGAAGCGGAGCCGGGTTCGATCGGCAACTATAGCTAGTCGCAACCAAACGATAAACTTTCGCCATAATATATCAAGATGCTCAATAAATCTAAGTATAAAAGGCAATTGGAACAAAGTATAGTCCAAACCGTCGAAAAGTCTCTAGTGGGTAGAGATAAAATCGCTATCGCCTTTTCTGGTGGATTAGACAGTTCCTTGTTGGCCAAAGTTTGTCAGAATTTAGGCAAAGATATAACTCTGCTTACTATCGGTTTTCCGGGTGCGAGTGACATTGAGTGGGCCGAGCGGATAGCGGCTGAGCTGGATCTTCCCCTGATAATGAAAGAGCTGGATAAAGAAGATCTGGAAAACGGTATTAAAGAGCTAGCGGATATAATAGATTTTCCCGGTGTGCGGGATTTTGAAATTGCTCTTTCGCTATATATAGTATTTGAATTTACCGCTGAGCAAGGTTTCAAAGTAGTCTTAACAGCTACTGGGCTTGATGCTTTGTTTTGTGGTTTTGATAA
>JAHJQX010000021.1 GCA_018818965.1 Patescibacteria group bacterium
AACGTTAACCTGCCCCCCACCTCCCTGAAAATCATTGTAGTAGGTTGATTCCCAATAGAACCAGCGGGGAATGTCATATTTATGTTGAATCAGCGCATTAACTCGCGGTGAAATAGCCACGTCATCAACCGCAAAAGTGCCAGAAAAAGGCCGGGTGCCATTATAAATCCAAACTTTTTTGCCAGCTGCTTTCCCTTGATTATACTCACTGACAGAAAAATTTTCGGCGTAGGTTGCAAAAATATCAATGTTGTCTAAACTCGACGTATAATTAGCCGTCACAAATGATGGTACTGGTTTAGCGTTGGCAGCGATAGTATTGATCTGAGAATAATCACTAGAATCTGGCTCGTCCCAAGTGTAGAGAAAATGTTCGACGGTAGGAGCATTGCTATTAAACCAATTAGTCCAACTATTTGCCTGAGAGCTATTTAAAGTACCACCATAAGTAGAGATCGAATAAACATCCTGGCCTTTGCTCTCACCCCAACCATAGTAACCATTACTAGTCGAGAAAGTACTTCCTTGAACTCGAGCTTTAATGAAATCATTAGGAGCGCTATCGGAGCCAATAACACCCGTAATCTGATGACGGCGGAGTAATTTATAATGTCGTTCTTGAATCTTTTGTAGTTCACTATCACTTATGCCATAAGGATCACTATAGTAACGACCCAAACAGGTGTCACCATCATCGCAAGAGAAGTAAAGCATAGTGTCGACGGCTGGTTCATCAGGAAGAGTAGCCCCTAATACTGTTAATTCAACCGGCAGCTGGCAGCTTGGTAAATCACAAGTTTGTCCGTTGATTTCGACACTGATAGTACCACGATGAACACCAGGTTCAGTAGATTTGGGGATATAAACATCAACCCACACTCCTTGGTTACGATTAGCTGCTACTGTGAAACTATTATTGATTATGTTCAGGGGGACTAGGGCGTCAGGGACGGGACCATCTAAGCCAGCGGGAATTTCTGGTCCATCGGTCTCCCAGACTAATCCGTGCGAACGCTGATTTATCTGATGGTAAATTTGTTGAAAAAGTTCAATATTACGACCTTGGTAATAGGTATCGGGATCATTACTAACCGAACTGTTTTGAATAGCACCAATCTGATCAAGTCGGATATTAACACCACTAGTAACACTGGAGTCTCCCTCTAAAATCACTTGGAAAGCAACTGTTTCATTGCGGGCACCGAAAATCCTGATCGTCTGGCCATCAAAAATTCCATTGCTCGTCTCTAGAGAATGACTGAGAGTATCAGCCTTAACTTTGGTACCGTCATCGACAGCCCAAACAGATGTCAGGCCGGCTAGTGCCGAAGGAGCTGACAGCGTAAAATAAAAAGTCGCTACCGTTAAAAATGGCAACCCCATTAAAACTGGCAACAAATAACGCCAAGTGCGATCCACTAATGTCGTCATGGTTTTTATTGCTAATTACTTAAATTATTTACGGCTGCTAAAATATAATTCTGATTAAGGCTCGCTGTTTTTTTATTATAACACTAATAGATCTATTTCCGAAACTTTAAATATTTCAGTGTTACTGCTCTCCCCCTGCTGAAATTATTTCCGCTAATTTACGTCGTTCTGCTAGCCATGTTTCACCATTTTCCGGCCAGGATACTGCTTGTTCATAATCTTTTTCATCCAACACTTTAGGTATCAAAGTATCTAACATCGTCTGGTGTTGCGACTGATGGCTAGAAGAAATTAAAGAAAGATAAGCTGCATCTTGAATGCCCCGCCGCCAGTTTTTTAAACGAATGCTTGGTAAAGGCCCCATAAAACCACGACTCTCGGCGGAAAATTCTCGATCAGTCCCTGGATACATTAAAACTCCATCACCATGAACTACGTCCGTACCATTACCAAACGTCGGGTCTTGGAAAACATTAACCTGCCCTTTGCCTCCCTGATAATCATTATAATAAGTTGACTCCCAATAAAACCAACGCGGGATATTGTACTTATACTGAATTAAAGCATTAACGCGGGGGGAAATCGCCACGTCATCAATAGCAAAAGTGCCTGAGAACGGTCGGGTGCCATTATAGATCCAGACTTTCTTGCCAGCCGCCTGACCCTGATTATACTCGTCGACCGAAAAATTCTCGGCCAAGGTGCAAAAAATATCGACATTTTCTAAGCCAGTCGAATAATTGGCAGTCACAAACGACCATACCGGTTTGGCAGCAGCGGCAATTGTATTAATTTGGGCATAATCTTCAGAATCTGGCTCGTCCCAAGTATAGAGAAAATAATTAGCGGAAGGAGCATTGCTACTAAACCAGTCAGACCAGACACTAGGCTGATCGTCATTTAATGTACCGCCATAGGTAGAAATCGAGTACACATCTTGACCTTTCCCTTCACCCCAACCATAATAACCATTACTGCTAGAAAAAGTTTTTCCCTGCATCCGATCCTTGAGAAAATCATTGGGAGAATTATCAGAACCAATAATCCCCGTGATTTGGTGACGACGCAGTAACTTATAATGCCGTTCTTGGATCTGGCGCAACTGGTCAGCGCTAACATCCCAAGGATCCTTATAGTAACGACCTAAACAAGTATCACCATCGTCACAGGAAAAATAAAGCATTGTGTCCACAGCTGATTCATTCGGCAAGGTTGCATCAAGTACTGTTAGTTCAACGGGCAATTGACAACTAGGTAAACTACAGGCCTGTCCGTTGATTTCGACATTAATGGTGCCTTGATGAACACCCGCTTCAGTAGATTCCGGAATGTAAACATCAACCCATATTCCCTGGTTGTGATTAGCCGGTACGGTAAAATTGTTATCGATAATATTAAGCGGCACCAAGGCGTCGGGAACCGAACCTGTTAAATCGGCGGGGACTTCCGGTCCATCAGTTTCCCACACTAGGCCATGAGAGCGTTTTTTAATATCATGATAAATCTGCTGAAACAGCTCTATATTACGCCCTTGAAAATAAGAATCCGGATCATTACTCACTGAATCATTCTGGATCGTTCCGATTTGATCAAGTTTGACACTGACATTTTCAGTCTTACCTTTCCCTCCTTCCAGAATTAACTGAAAAGCAACTGTTTCATTGCGGACACCAAAAATCTCAATTTTGTTGCCAGCGAAAATGCCATTTTCAGTTTTCAGCGAATGATTAAGCGCGTCCGCCTTAATTTTAGTGCCGTCATCAACTGCCCAAATCGAAACCAAGCCGGGTGAACCAGAAGAAGTAAACAAGCTGAAATAAAGAGCGACGGCGATAACCACTAATATCACCGCGGCCACCACCAGCCAGCACCATAGCTGTTTGAATTTTACCACCATGTCGATTTTGTTATTTTTTATTTACGCAGTAAGCGGATGACAAGCAAATAAGGGATAAAACCCTTTATGTCTGCTCGGAACTGAATATTTTAACCCGCAAATAATTATCAGCCACGCCTTGCCGATAGTCACCCTTTTTTCAAATAGTACTTTAAACTCCTAGTAAGCAATCTACTGAACGGGTTTATTTTTTACTGCCAAATTATCCCGCATCATCTTCGCCACTCCCAGAGCCGTGCTCTGGCAAGTGCGTTGCCGCTCAACTGGCACACCAGATATCTCTGCTTGGATACCAGCGAGATGTTTGTACTTAGTAATCCCCCCATCCACCACAATTTTATCCGGCTTGAGCGGTAATTGTTGGATATATTTATCTACTTTTTTAGCTAGGCTAGTAATCACTTCACGTAGTTCTTTAGGTTTGTCTAATACAGCATCAACTTTTCGAGCTGATGATTCTACTTTTCCTTCAACGGCATAAATAGGTTTGTCTTTACTAGCCAGCAACATGGTGAAAAACGGCTGATGGACTGCGAATTTGGTTCCTATTTGCTGTGCCAGAAAGGTACCAGTACCGTAAGTGATTTTGGTTGTGCCATCGTCGGCTCCAGCCGCATAAGTACTAGCCTGTTGGTCACCGCAGACTGCTAAAATTGGTAACTTTTCACCCAGAATGTCTTTTTTAATTTCACCATATTGATGGGCTGACGGTTTGACCTCCGGCAACATCGTCACCGGGATATTAAAAATGCTGGCTAATTCCCCGTCCCACTGCAAGCGACGGACATTGTATAAAAGTGTCCGAGAAGCGTTGGTGGAATCAGTCAAATGTTCATTGCTTGCTAACCAATTTGCTAAAACCCAACTGTCGACAGTGCCGAAAGCTAGTCTGTCTTGCTGGGACAATTTTTGTGCCTGGGCAACATTTTCCAGTAGCCACCATATTTTGGAAGCGGAAAAATAAGGATCAAGGCAGAGACCTGTTTTGTCGGAAATTAATTGATTGTACTTCACTTTGAGACCGTCGCAAAATTTGACTGTCCGCTTATCCTCCCAAACAATTGCGTTGTAGATTGGTCTTCTGGTTTCTTTATCCCACAAAATTGTGGTCTCACGCTGGTTGGTAATCCCAAGACCTGCCAGATCAGAAACGGCCAGACCGCTTGACTGAACAGCTTCGCTTA
Source organism: Patescibacteria group bacterium (assembly GCA_018818965.1). Taxonomy (GTDB): domain Bacteria; phylum Patescibacteriota; class JABMPQ01; order JABMPQ01; family JABMPQ01; genus JABMPQ01. Next base: position 4,513 of record JAHJQX010000021.1, read on the forward strand.
AAACTAATTGTGAGGCGGAGAGTAGCTGATCTGGCTTTTGCTCAACCCAATTCGCCCGAGGGGTAAGTCTAGTCAAAGGCCGATAAGCTTCAGCGAGAATTTCTAGCCGGCTATCAAGAACCAAGGCTTTGATACCGGTAGTACCAATGTCGAGAACTAAAAAATTATTTTGAGAAGATCTTGACATTGGAGTTTTTTTTATAAAAATTATCCCTTAAACCGCTCTTTTCCTAATTCAATTAACTTTTCAACCAAATCCAACGGCATTAACGATAATTCTTCTTGTAAGGCTTGATGAAATAATACAGTCGAAGGAGTCAAAGCTGGCAAGGTATTGACTTCAATAATAATTAACTCACCTGTTTTGACATTCATAAAAGCATCGATCCGGGCATAACCTTCAATTCCTAGTTTTTCCGCTATCTCCTCGGCTCGCTTTTTGGCAGTAGCGACGGCTGACTCAGTTACATATTGACCGGGTGGCGGGGTAAGATTAATGCCCGTTCCCCCCATAAATTTCTCCTCCAAACTAAGCACTTGAGAATTAACAATCGTCTGACTAGGATTGAAGGCATGGATACTTTCACGATGACCAAACATGCCAATTGTCACTTCGATAATATCACTAACCGACTGCCACTGGATTTCTAGATTTCTTAAATTAACTTTATCAGTCAAAATGCATTCCTCAATCAAAACCTCTGTTAAGGGCTCGCCCGACAGCTCAATTTGTTCCTGCCCCGAACTGATCTCACCGGCCAAAATATACAAAGCATCACTACCCAAATATTCGATTGCCTTATCCAATTCTTCTCTATTATCAACCCTTACCACTCCAGCCGAACAGCCATCATCTCGCGGTTTAATAATCAAGGGGAAGTCTAGCTTTTTGTCTTCTAGGACACGCGTTAGAACTTTCTGCGGTTGATTAACGTCAACTATAATTTTATGTGCCGTTCGCACTCCGGGCAATTTTGCCCGGGTAACCTCTTGACCAGTCTCATATTTGTCCATACACAAATGAGAACAATTAGCTCCCGGACCATTATAAGGTAATTTAAGATTGTTCAGCTTCTTTTGTAAAGTGCCATCCTCACCTTCCCCTCCATGGAGACCAAGAAATAAGAAATTATACTTCTCTGCTATCTTCTCCAGGGTCAATAACTCCGGCACAAACAAAGGCTCGGCTATCTCACCAGCTCCAATCCCCAGCTGAGACAAAATCTTTTTTTGCCAACTATTAATGGATCCTATAAAATCCACATCGTGCAACAAATCTATTTTTTCTTCTATTTCTTCCGCGGTGTGGTGCAAACACAAGAAATGAGGGATGCGAAATATTTTGTCGTCTGCTGATAAAAACAAGGGAATTGGTTTATACGCTTGCGAAGATTTAAGCTTCATATAAACATTGGTGCCACTGATAACTGACACTTGCCGCTCAGCTGTTTTACCGCCAAAAATAACCGGAATCATCTCTCGCTTCTCCGCAGCGGCTGCTGTAACTTTCTTGTTAATTATATAATCTAAAAGCTGACGGTGATTAAGCCCCAAAGCAGCTGCCTGCTGAAAAAGAAAACTATTTTGCTCCATCCCACTAACCGCATTAATATCGCTCAACCAAATCGTGCCGTCATCTAATAACCATCCATCGATACGGGCGAAATCTTTCATCCCTAGAATCTGAAAGGCGCGAGTTGACTCTTCCCTGATTTTGGCAATCTCCTTTTGATTAAAGCGAGCGGGAGTATGATAGCGAATCTCGGTGGTCGGTAAATATTTTTTACGATAACTAAAAAAACGATCAAAATTAACATTGACTCGAGAAAATTCAATCTCGGTGGGCAACAAAGCAACCGACCCACCCCGGTCATTATCCAGCACAATAATAGTAAACTCCCGATCTTCGCATAGGGGCTCGATGATAGCTTCTTCTTCTATCTGCCAGACCTTTTCTAGAGCTCCATTAATATCAGTTATATTTTTAATGTACTCAATGCCAATACTAGACCCACCGTGTAGAGGTTTGGCAACATACTTACCCAGGGGCAAGTCAGGCACTGTTTCGCCCTTTTTGACTACCCAGCTTGGCTTCGTATGAAAGCCGTGTTTAGCTAATATTTGCTGACATTTATATTTATCACTGGTGTCACGACAACTGACTGGAGGCGAGCCGACATATTTGACACCATACTCTTCCAGTAACGATTGTAGCTGACCATCCTCACCAAAAAGACCGTGAATAGCCGGAAAAACTAAGTCAATTTTTTTTAGTCTCTCTCCTAGCTCCTTTCCGCTCAGAGCCTGACCCCCATGTTTAAGCTTATAGTCAAAATCTAGCGGGGTGTTGGAATAAACCTCACCCGGCGTGATCTCATAAGCTTCAAGTTTAGGATTAAAATAGAAGAGAGATAATTCATACTTATCCTGATCTAAATTATCATAAAGCGAACGGGCGGAATTAAGAGAAATCCCTCGCTCGTCAGTTATTCCTCCACAAATAATGGCTACTTTTTTCTTAGGCATCGCTATAATTTATGACCTAGTTTATTCTTCTTTGTTTCCAAATATTTCCGGTTGTACTTATTCGCTTTCACCCGCAAGGGCACTATCTGGCTGATCTTTAATCCATATCCTTCTAATCCTATCACTTTCCGCGGATTATTTGTCATTAATTTAATGGAGGATAATCCCAAATCGGCTAAAATTTGCGCGCCAATGCCATAATCGCGCAGATCGTCTTCATAGCCTAACTTCCGATTAGCCTCTACTGTATCCAAACCTTTATCTTGTAGGCCATAAGCTTTCAGCTTAGCTGCTAATCCAATCCCCCGCCCTTCCTGGCGCATGTATAAGATTACTCCTTGACCCGCACGCTGGATCTTTTTCATGGCCAAGACAAGCTGCTCACCACAATCACAACGCCGAGAGAAAAAAATATCGCCCGTTAAGCACTCCGAATGTACCCGCGCCAGCACGTCTTTTTTACCTTTTATTTCCCCTTTGATCAAGGCTAAATGTAAATAGTCATCAATATCGGACTCATATACTCTGAGCTCATATTTACCATAATCAGTGGGTAGTTTTGTTTTAGCAACCTGCCTGATTAGTTTCTCTCGTCGCTGGCGATATTTAATTAGATCAGCGATCGAGATAATTTTTAAATTATGGTTAAGTGCAAATTTCTTTAATTGAGAAAGACGAGCCATTGTGCCATCTTTGTTCATAATTTCGCAGATAACACCTGCGGGATATAAACCGGCTAAGCGAGCTAGATCTACCGCTGCCTCCGTATGTCCCGCTCGCTCTAAAACTCCTCCCGCTCTAGCCTGCAAAGGAAAAATATGCCCGGGTCGGGAAAAATCACTGGCCTGGACACGAGGGCTAATCAAGGTTTTAATCGTTTTAGCTCGATCAGCGGCCGAAATTCCGGTAGTAGTCCCTTTTTTAGCATCAACAGAAACAGTAAAGCCAGTCTCATGGGCATCTTCATTGACTGGAGTCATCGGTTGAATATCAAGTTGGGCTAGCCTACCCGCCTCCAGAGGGACACAAATTAACCCCCGTCCTTCAGTGGCCATAAAATTAACGGCGGCGGCATTAACTTTAGTAGCCGCAATAATCAAATCACCTTCATTTTCCCGCTCTTCATCATCAACCACAACTACAAATTTTCCTTGCTTAAGATCAACTAACGCTTGTTCAATACTATTTAGCATAGCCAGTTACTAAGATATTATTTTCTAACTTTTTAACTTTGATATCATCTAGCTTCACAATTTTAGCAAGCTCACCCGTAATTGACAATTGGCCAGCACCAAATAATTCCGGACTGATAAAAACATGAACTTTGTCTACTAATCTGGCATTAAGAAAAGACGTTATTACTTCCTGGCCTCCTTCGACTAAGATACTGGTAATATTTAATTTTCCTAATTCTTTTAATAAATCCTTAAGGACAAATTTTCCTCGGCTGATTTTTGCTGGTAGGATTTTTACTCCTCGCTTTTCTAATTGGGATATTCTAAGTGATTTCAGGCCAATTTTTGTGACAATGATCGTGCCCGGTCGAATAGCTTTAGCTCGAGATGAAACTCGTAAATTAGGATCCAAAATAATCGGGGTTATCTTTTTGGCCCGGCCTTTTCTGAGTCGCACATTTAGCCGCGGATTATCCTTGATCACGGTATTTATCCCCACCAAAATTCCATCTACATTATTCCGGATTTGATGAACGAGGGTGAGTGATTTTTTATTAGTAATATATTTCTGCCGGGGATGAGTGATACGCCCATCCAGACTCATGCCAACTTTCAAAATAACAAACGGCAGGCCTGTCTGCATAAATTTAATAAAAGGATATTTAAGCTCGCTGGCTTCTTTTTTCATCAAGCCCGTCTCTACTTTGATGCCCTGTCGGCGCAATTTACTTATCCCCCGTCCACTTACCAGAGGATTAGGATCCTTGGCCAAAGCTACCACTACCCGGCTTATCCCCCGCTTAATAATCTCGTCAACGCAGGGGGATGTCTGACCTTGGTGACAACAAGGCTCGAGAGTAACATACAAAGTTGATCCGGGAATTTTCGCGTGATAACCCCGCCGGACAGCATTCTTAATAGTATTAACCTCGGCGTGAGCGCCGCCGTAGCGCTGATGATAACCTTCACCGATGATTCCACCATTTCGCACTAAAACAGCGCCTACTAGGGGATTTGGTGAGACCTGGCCTTCACCACGCCGGGCTAGCATCAAAGCTCGCCGCATAAATTGCTTATCTTGTTGAGTAAATTTTACGCTCATATGAGCTTAGACTAGCCAAAACTGACAAAAAAGCAAGGTTTTTAGGCCTTGCTTTGATAAAACTTCTCTTTAATAGGCTAACTGACCTTATTAAAAACATAGGTAGCTGATGGACCGTCGATAGTAGTTATTGTCAATATTGACCCTTCGCCACTTATCGTATACCCATAGCGCACGCAGGGACCACTAGGAAAGTTACCATCACAAGAGCTGGCGGTCTTCCCTTGACCTAATGGATTAGAGGGAACAGTCGAAGTAACTTCTGTACCAGCCGGTCCTTCATCGCAAGTAACTTTGATACCTTCTGGGTCTAAATTGGCATCACGATCAACTTCTAAAAATAGATTAACCGAATCGTCATCATTAATCTTGAAGGTTACATGATAACTGCCAGTATTATTGCCACTGGCCTTACATTGTTCCGAAGCAGCACCAGCCGAAGTATTAACAGTCACTTTCTCCAGCTTTTCCGAACTATAGTCCTCCATGTAACTTTTACCAGAATAAAAAGTTAAAGTCCTACCTTCTTCTAAACGCAACGATGACCCGACCACTGTCTGACTCTTTAACTTCCAGGTGCCTAAGAGAGCCGAATCAATACCACCACAAACTACCGTTCCGTGAGGAGTGGTGGTGCTAGATCCGGTATCGGCACACAATTGATCAAAATCAAAATCTTCGTCAGTAGTTTCAGTTGCTTCATCACTAGTTGAATTGTCTTCTGTTGAACTGTCCTCATTACAGCTAGCACCAGTAAATACAACTAGAGCTAGCACTAGAACTAGCGCTGGCAGCATAATTTTCATTGTTTGTTTCATGTTTTTGGTTATTTTTTAACTAGTTAAAATTATAACACACCCGACGAATATTGGCCAAAAAGTTACTCTCAATTCTTGACAGATTCTAATTTTTATTTGTATACTGTAGGCAGTTATGAATTACCAGATATCACAAGCTAAGAAGGCAAGAAATTACTCACTCAACCCGTGGGACTTCTTTGCTGTGTTTAGATAACAACGATTTAAACTAGAACGAAAAGAACGCCTCCCTAACGGGGAGCGTTTTTTATTTTGCCCTTTTGCCCTTTTACAAGGAGTATACAATGCCCGAAGAAGTTGTCACAGTTAGAGATATTAATCCTGAAGTCTTACAACCACCTTATGCTCTACAGTTGGCACGGGGAGTAAGTGCTCTTTACCTACGCAATGGAGCTCGGACTTTCGGTTTTCACGCTGCTCCTCCTGATCAAGGCAGTCATTTCCTAACTGCCATTATCGACGAGACCTCCCCGCTGTCCAGCGACCCGGCAGAAAAACTAATTGTGCAAGGTGGAGCTCAATACGGCTGTTCAGTTCGAATCTGTCCCTTCTGCATCTACCGTGATCTGCCCTACCACCGCAATCTCTCTGTCGACGAGATGGTTGACTTGTTCCGCCTGGCTCTCTTCCTGCACGCTCGTCGGTACGACCATATCCACGATCAACGCCAACTAGTCCTCAAATTCACTGACAACGGCGAGCCCCTGGAAAATCCCGCCCTGATTGCCGCTTTGGACAAATTACTGGCTCTTTTCGGTAAGAAGGATAAAGTCCTCTTTCTGAAAGTGAGCACGGTCGGTAAAAGTTCAGCTCGATCACGAGCAACTTTCCAATACCTGTGCCAATGGCAAAAACAGAACTTTCACCAAGTCTCAGTCCATCTGCAAATCTCGGTGATACCTGGCGTGCGTGGCTTGGTTAGTCCGACTGAGGCACGGGAACTGGCTGATCAGTGGGTAGAAGCAAACCCACGTGATATGGTCTGTTTCGCACCTGGTCTGGCACATGGTTACGACCAAACCAGTCTCCTAAAGTACTGCCGCGAAATGGCTGGCCTGCGTCAGCATTGCTTTTTCCGGCTATCGGTCATTAAACCCTCTTGCCCAGCGCAAGAAACGATGGTCGTCAGCCGAGAAGAATTGGCGAGAATCAACACAGCTATTGAAGAGATGGGGTTAATGGTAAGCCCTCTGCCTCAAAATAGCCGCTATGATCAGCAGCTACGGTCAGTCGGGACACTGTCACACTTGCCTGGAGATGGCCGTTTCTACGATCCTGCCACCTACCAAGTCTGGGACTGCCAAGAAGGTGGAGCTGACCCTAATACTCCGCTCTAGCCCGTTGATATTTACATTCGGTATCAATTGGGCTTTTTTATTTCTTCAAGGAGGGGTGGGAGTAGTATTATTTAGCTTAATCGCTTAAATACTAATACATACTCCTTAGCTTTTAGAGGATATGAGCAACAAAGCTCGTGTACTGTAAAAGAAGACCGTCTCGGAAGAGACGGTTTTTAAATACAGACGACTTTGACAAGGCTAACCGGAAACGTAACGAACTTGTGCGGAGGATCAAAAAACAGCTAGTACAAGCTGTTTTCTAAAATGCCGATGGCATATTGACATTAAAACTGTATGTGTTTTCTGCACATCGTGGACGACGTTAGAACTATAATTCAGCGGCAGAGTGAGTATGTTTATGTTTCTAATCTGCGTTCGCTAAGATGTATAGCTTTAAGTTAAGGTTATTCTATTGTCCATCCTTCCATAACTCCTTTTCTCGTACCTAATTTAGCAGCCAAATAATGTAATGTATTTTCTGACGATTTGCTAGTACTCGTTGCGTAATTCCCTTTTTTATCATATTCATCCTTAGACATAAACGCAGCTTTAATAACCTTAGCATGGGTTAAGTCGAGATCGTAAGTACCGCTCACTTCATCTTCAAGATCGTATAAGACCTTTATAAGCGGGCAAATACTTTTGTCAAACCGTCCCCTCACATATGTATCGGGAATAATATAATAACCTGGTGCATATTTAGGATCGTCCAAAACCGGTATGGCTATTAGTCTTCCTTCTAAAAATATCCATTTATCTTCATTATTATGTTCCGTGAGTAATTCTTCCTCACTCATTTCCCTAATTGGTTTTTCTTCGATTTTGTCTTCAGGGTTAACTTCTGTAGATACTTCTTGATGTGCCGTCTCAGTTGTAGCTGTCTTTTTAGCTTGCTGGTTGTCACCGCTTTCTTTCAATTCTTCTCCGGCGTAATAATCACCCATACCCTCCTTGAACTTAGCTATCATAATTTTACGAAAACGCTCATCTCCTTCCCGACCTAATTTTTTAGCTAGATCATTAACTGCTTCAGTAGCAAATACTTCTTGGGCAGCTATTTCTGCTTCATAGCCTTCTGCCATATATTTATTATTTATTTATTGTTGTATACGCGAATCTGCTACAATAGTTCACTTTAGAATACTTTTTACATCTTAAAACCTGCAAATCGTGGACGACGTTAGAACTATTATTCAAGGACAGGATGAGTATGTTTATGTGCCTGATTTGCAGCCACAGGTTTAATAATATCATTTTACCTTACCCCTCAACTTACTATATATATTAAAAAATTTCAAGTAAACATCAGCTGGCGTAATAAAAAAAAGTACTTTGCAGTACTTTGTAAAAGATCTACGTCCTGTTTTTTAATCCTTGTAAACCAGAAGGATTGACTTCTCATCTCTGCCATCAGTTGATTCGATGGCCGCGATGGGACGTCCTTCATCGGTTGGCTCATTCTTGAGACACCGCTGCATCTCTTTGTATTGCTCATCATCGAGCTTAACTACGACCCTCACTCCACGGGTCTCGATCGCTATCGTTACTTTCATCTCTTCATCCTCCTGAAAATTCCCCTTGGTTTTCCCAACTACTAACGGGTATACTAACCCTGTTGGAACAAGAGTAGGATAGAATGAAATATATTAATTAACTCTTGTTCTATGATTGCATTTATCAATCAGGTTCCCTCGGAAA
>JAHJQX010000022.1 GCA_018818965.1 Patescibacteria group bacterium
GGTACAGCAGGGAGAGATCGAATCACGGGTGGAAAAAATAAGTAATAAATAATTTAATATCATGCCAAAAAACGAAGCTAACATCAACGAGTCCCTCAACAAATTAGAGGATATTGTCAGCTGGTTTGACGAGCAAGAAGATGTCGATGTTGAAGAAGGCCTCAAGAAAGTCAAAGCTGGTGCCAGCCTAATCAAAGATCTCAAAGGTCGGCTGAAAGAAGTAGAGAATGAGTTCGAGGAAGTGAAGAAGGATTTGGAAGAATAGGTTGTAGATAAAGATTTGAAGGTCAATATTATTATTTTTCTGGCTGCGGAACTCGTCGTCCCGCTAAGGCGGAACTCAAACACCCGCAGCTGCCTGCCCGCAACGCTTCGCCAGCCCGCAAAAGCTACGCTTTAGCGTTGCTGGCGGGCGTAGCGAGGCGGGCGGGCGAAAAAAAACAATATTGGCCTTCAAATTTCCTCTCCCAACTTTTGGATAAAATATCAATTATGAAAATAAAAGGCATAATTTATTTGGGTTTTGCGGTCGTCGCGTTTGCGATAAGTCCTATTATTGAAAAAATTGGCGTGGACAAAGGAGTGGAGCCGTCAGTTTTTGCTCCGATGAGAACTTTTATTGGCTTGTGCTTGGTGGCTGTTTTTTGGTTTTCCATTAGGAAGAAAAAGTCATTAAAATTTGATCGGAAATATACCAAAAATTTAATAATTATTGGCTTTATTTCGTCCGGGTTGTTTGTTTTCATGTTCATTAAAGCTTTATCATATACGACTGCCACCAATATGGGGGTCATGCAAGGCATGTACGCCGTTGCTTCTTTCATCTTTGCCTATTTCATGATTCGAGAGAAGCTACCCCGCTTGTTTTTCCCCATCTTGACAGCGATGATAATCGGGGTGGTGCTACTTACCAGTAAGGGGCTACTTGTTAAACCAAATATTGGCGATTGGATTTTGTTCGCCACTATTCCGCTGATTGGTTTTTCTAACGTATATATGAAAAAAACATCCAGGGTATTGGACGCTTTTACTATTACTTTTGGTCGCTATATATTTGGTGCTTTGTTTCTGTTATTTCTTTTACCTTTTATTGGTTTACGGGATTTCCCCTCACTACAAAACGGGCTGGTTTGGGTAATAATTTCTGGTGTTCTAGGTGGAATAATAGCTTTGGGGCATTATCAGGGAATCCAAATAGTTGGTCCGACTTTGGCGGCCACCATGCTAATTGCGGCTCCGGCTTTGACGACCGTTTTGGCATTTTTTATTTTAGACGAGACTTTGAATTATCTGCAACTAGCAGGATTGATTTTGATATTAGGGGGAGCTTTGCTTATTACCCGTTTTAAAGCGGAGTATAAAGAAGTATGACAAACGAAGGTTTTAAGCGAAACTGAGCGGGTGAAGAAGGATTTGGAAGATAGTGAGTAGTTTAGAATATCATAACTCTTGTCTTCGCTCTTCGGCTGTTTTTCTCTGACTCCGTCTACGGCGGCTGAGGAATTTAAAAAGTCTGTTTTTTGTTGCTGGCTGTCTTCCTTCGCGGGGGCTTTTCGCATGTTCAGGCTCAATACCAGCGATGGCAATGAATGATTTTCTCGAACTTAATTTTTTTGGTAAGTCACTATCCTCGTATTTTCCAACTTCTGGCTCAAAAGTGGCTGGATGTTGGTAATGATCATCATCTAGACGATCATCCGGGATAGTTGTATCATCACTTTCCAGTTCTGGCTCGTGGCTAGTTAACTCTGAGTCAAGCTCAGTAGAATTTGGCCCAGAGGTATCAATTATATTCGATTTATAAACTTTACCCCAAGATTTTTCTTCGCGACTAAGTGCCGATGTTTTTTGATCCCCACTAGCTGCTTTCAAGCGGTTGTTTAACTCACGATTGTGAGCTTCTTCAGTTATCAATGCCTCTTCCTGTTCTTGCATTTGGGCTAATTCATCTCCTGGCGTGATGGCGAATTCATCGCTTAACGCTTCATTGGGGTTACCAGATGAAATTCCCATCGCATCAAACAAATTATCTTTGCTATTTTCAGCTGCATGTCTTTTTGTTCGCCATTTTTTTCCTTGGCGGACATGGAAAGAACCTTTGCGTTGTGGTTGACGACTACGGTCATCCTCATCCTCAGATGTTGAGGTTTTACTGAGACTGCCAAATTTTACAGCTTCGTTGTCATAATCAGTTATTGATTCGGAGGATAGATCAGCGGCAATGTTTTGTGGTGTATCACTTCCAGAATCAACCGACTTAGAAGGCAATTTCTTTTTCTTTTCAGGAGCTGTGTAAACAAAAGTCTCTGGTGCGGCGTCTTTTCTTTTTTGCGGACTCCAACTAGCGTCTTGTTCGGCTACCCTTCTTCTCAGTCGATCCATCTCGCGTCTTTCTTCCGCCGAATGGATAGCCGTTTTAGTAACTTTTATTTGCTCAGGAGCGGGAGTTTCTGGCTTGAAACGTCGTCCGCCGCCCCTACGATTAGGACCGCGTAGAAAGCGTTGTTCATCCTTGGAGGTAGCAATCCCAGCATCAATATTTCGCGCCATGTGATTAAATTATTTACTATCACTGTTTATTATAATACATAGTATATTCTCGTGCTAGACCCAGCGGGGAGAATGTTTGTAATTTAAATCTCCACAAGGTAAGATAGTTAATACCCGTATTGAATCAGCTATAATAAATGAGTTCAACCAATTTTTGTCAAATAGAGTTAAGTGACGCTGCGATAAATTACACTTTGCGCACTAGTAACCGTGCCCGCAATCTTCGTTTGACCATCAATCTCGATGGCGAGTTGGTTGTCACTAAGCCCTGGCTAGTCAGTACGCGTCAAGTGGAAAGGTTCATGCAGCAGAAGGCTGGTTGGATATTAAAGAAAATGACAGCAATAAAGACGCGGGGAAACAATAGTCTGCTGGCGAATGTTGGCGCAGCTGATTATTTAAAATACAAAGAACAAGCTCGCGCCCTGGCGATTCAGAAAGTTACGGACTTTGGTCAGATCTATGGACTTGGTTACAATCGTATTTTTATCCGTAATCAGAAAACTCGCTGGGGGAGTTGTTCAGCCCAGAAGAACTTAAACTACAATTTTCGTATTGCCCTGTTGCCGGAAAGGCTAGTGGACTATATAATAGTACATGAGCTGTGTCACTTGCAAGAATTGAATCATTCGCAACGTTTTTGGGCATTGGTTGGACAGGAGATACCGTATTATAAAGAGGCGAGGAAAGAGTTGCGAAATATATAAAATATTAAAGACTAATATTATTCTTTTTCTGGCTGCGGAACTCGCCCCTCGACAAGGTCGAGGGACTCAAACATCCGCAGCGGGCGAAAAAGAACAATATCAGCCTTCAAATCTATAAATTTAATCATGTCAAATTACTACAACCCCCAACGCGTTCGCAATCTATACGACCCGGAGTCAAAAAAGCCTTATCGCCTCAGTCGCTCTAAGATTGATCTCTTTCTGAATTGTCCCAAGTGTTTTTATTTAGATCGTCGCTTGGGCGTGGGGCAGCCTCCAGGATATCCTTTTAGCCTAAATTCAGCTGTGGATGCATTACTCAAAAAAGAATTTGATATCCATCGGGCTAAAGGCACTCCCCACCCGATGATGAAAGCTTACAAAATAGATGCCGTTCCCTACGAACACGAAAAAATGGGTGAGTGGCGAGATTCGCTGCGGCGGGGAATCAAATATTTACACGAACCGACCAATCTAGTGATCACTGGCGGGGTAGATGACGTCTGGGTCAATCCTAAAGAAGAACTAATGATCGTGGATTATAAAGCTACTTCCAAAAAAGGAGAGGTTAGCTTAGACGCTGATTGGCAAATTGGCTACAAGCGACAGATGGAGATATATCAGTGGCTGTTTCGGAAAAATGATTTTAAAGTTTCGGATACGGGCTATTTTGTTTATTGCAATGGCGATGCGGATAAGGAAGCCTTTGATGGCAAGCTGGAATTTGATGTGAAGTTGATACCGTATAAAGGTGATGACTCGTGGGTGGAACAGACGGTGGTGGAAGCACACAAGTGTCTCACCGGTGACAAAATTCCCAAGCCGGGCGAAGATTGCGATTTTTGCCGGTACCGAGCGGCGGCGGATAATGTAGATAAATAATTTACTTATAAAAATGACACACAGCGAAAAAAAATTCACGGCCGAGCAGGCCAAAGAAATCGGCGAGCAACTAGAAATCAAATGGGACAAATTTGATGTCGAACAATTCCGACGCGGTATGGATGTAGAGTTGGAACACGGCATTGTAGATTCTAACACCAACGTTACTGATGATAATCCTCTCATGACGGGCAAGATTGCTTTGGCTCATCTCAATGAGTTTCCCGATTATTATGATCGCTTGGATAAAATGGAAGAAGAAGCCGATAAATTTTGGGGAGATCAAGACTAATACCTGAGAGCGGAAAATAAATAATAAAAATGACTAAAAAATTAATCAAGTGGTTAACTGTTTTCTCGGTGGTTTTGGTGGCGGTGCTAGTTTGCACTTATGCCTATCTGAGTGTCTGGGGACCAGAGGAAGGGATCTCTATACTAAAGGGCAAAGAAATATCACCCGAGATTATTAACTATAATAGCCGCACGTATGATAAGGAAAGAACAACGGTTAATAAAAAAGACGCTATCGCTTCAGCGCGCGAACTTTTAGAAGATGGTGACAATGTTAAGCATTTTACCGAGCTCAGTCCTCTTAAAGACACAAAATCTTTTTTGGAAGTTTGCTATTATAATCCTGACCAGAAACAATATTTTCTATTACTAGATAAGCCAGAAGGTAGCCTAGAAGAAAACTTTACTTCCCGTTTATGCCATCGAGTATTGTTTATTTTTGAGAAGCCAGAGGATTTTACCGAGGTAGTGGTAGGAGCTGAGGATGGCCAAGTAGCTTCTTGGACTCAGGATGGTGACAAGCCTCAAGAATTAGCATATTTTCAAACAAAGCCAGCTGGCGATTTTGTTCTCAAGCAAGAAATTGATGTCGATCACGATGGGATTGAGGAAACATTTGCCATTGCTCACCCAGACGAACCAAATGAGCAGGGGTTAATCCCAGTATACTATTTATCCTACTCATACGTTGAAAAAGCGGCTAGCTGGATTTGGACATATAATTTTCTGCGGGCGGTTGAGCCGGGAGTGAAAGATCGTATCAGAGAAATGGTAACAATAGGTTCAGTGGACGATATCACGGACGATGGCATAGATGAGATTTTAGTGAAATTTAAAAGTGAGGGTGATAATGGTCGTCTACTGGCATTATTGGATAGCCCTTATTATTTGTGGACGAACATGCTTTATTATGGTGATTTGCCGGGGGGCGAAATTAAAATAAAAGACGGCCAGTTGATTACCGTCGAAAGTGCTTGGGCCGAAAATGATGCCCAGTGTTGTCCGTCGGGGCGATTAGAAACCACGTATGTTTTTGATGGGCAGCGGATGGTGAAGGAGGTGGAGTAGGTATAAAGAGACAAAGAGTTTATATTGTTATTTTTCGCAGCTGCGGAACTTGTCGTCTCGATTGGATCGAGACTCCTCAAACACCCGCAGCCAGAAAAACAGCAATGTTAGTTCTTTGTCTCTAAGCGTTTTTCTAAAACACACTAGGACGGCTATAAAATAATAATTAAATTCAAGATATATGAACTTCAACGAGTATCAGAAAAAGTCACGCAAAACGGCCAAGTATCCCGAGAAGAATTTTATTTATCCAACTCTGGGGTTAAATGGGGAAGCGGGGGAAGTGGCGGAAAAAGTTAAGAAAGTAATTCGGGATAAGGGTGGTAAGCTCGATCAGGAAACTATTGCCGATATTGGTTTGGAATTGGGCGATGTTCTCTGGTATCTGGCTCAGCTGGCCACAGAATTGAACTTGTCATTAGACGATATAGCCGAGCAAAATATCAGCAAACTTTATTCACGGTTGCGCCGGGGGAAGATTGCCGGGAGTGGGGATAAGCGGTGAGTAAAATGGGTACAAAATCTTCAATATTTCCCTTGACATGTTTTATAGTTATACTAGTATAAAGGGTAATCTCAATATGATAAAAAAAGTTACAATCAGACAGCTAGCGGCCGCATGACAAAACGTCAGATAGACGTGTTGCTTATGGCCGCGCCTCCCGCGGCTTTTTTAGTCAAATTATTTCGCCAAGATTGTTCTTCTGAAATTAGCTAAGTTTAACCCTAGTTGTTTTATTGCCCCAGGGTGGTTGGCAGCGTTGGGCAAGCTTGGCTAATTTTACAAGAATGATCAGCTGGTTACGGCGGTTGCGAGCGTTGTTGCTAGAACGTTAACAATTGAATACCACGCAATTAGTGCCCACGACGAGTGGGCACAACACAAGAAACAGCAATTATAAATTGCTAGTCAATCGTTACTCAGACAAACGTAAGGGTATATGGTGAATGCCTTGACACGAAAAGCCGAAGAAGGACGTTGCAGTCTGCGATAAGCCTCGGGGAGGTGACAAGCTACCTTTGATCCGGGGATTTCCGAATGGGTAAACCCAAACTATGTTCGCATAGTTTATCCTGCCTTTGGCAGGAAGGGCACTCGGCGAAGTGAAACATCTCAGTAGCCGAAGGAAAAGAAAAAAATGCCTTGCTTTGCAAGGTGCATTTCCTCAGTAGCGGCGAGCGAACGGGAAAGAGTCCAAACCGCAAATTTATTTGCGGGGTAGTAGGTATTACATTTATACGTTTATAGTATTGGTTAGTCGAAGGCTTCTGGAAAGAACTACCATAGAGGGTAATAGTCCCGTAGGCGAAAACCTATTATAAACATCGTAATATTCTGGAGTACTACGAGTTAAGTGGAATCTCGTAGGAAGCTGGGAGAACTACTCTCCCAAGACTAAATACTTTTCGTGATCGATAGTGAACTAGTACCGTGAGGGAAAGGTGAAAAGTATCCCGAGAGGGAGTTGAAATAGTATCTGAAACCATATACTTACAAGGAGTGGGAGCCTCTTTATGGGGTGACCGCGTGCTTTTTGCAGAACGAACCAACGAGTTACTATTAGAAGCAAGGTTAACCTTTTTATTAGGGAAGCCGCAGTGAAAGCGAGCGTTAATCCGCGTTTAGTTTCTAGTAGTAGACCCGAAACCAGGTGAGCTATCCATGGCCAGGTTGAATCTTTCCGAAAGGAAAGAAGAGGACCGAACCCACTAGTCGTTCAACTCTAGGGGATGAGCTGTGGATAGGGGTGAAAAGCCAATCGAACCTGGTAATAGCTGGTTCTCCTCGAAATAGCTCTAGGGCTAGCCTTCTTGATTTCTTCTGGGGGTAGAGCACTGGATGGATGTGGATGGTTTATACCTACCGCGTCTAACCAAACTCCGAATACCAGAAGTTTAACAAGGGGAGTTAGAACATGGGGGCTAAGCTTCATGTTCAAAAGGGAAACAGCCCAGATCGTAATTTAAGGTCCCTAAGTGTAAGCTAAGTGTTAGGAAAGAAGTGAAACGACTCAGACAGCTAGGATGTTGGCTTAGAAGCAGCCATTCATTGAAAGAGTGCGTAACAGCTCACTAGTTAAGTTGTTTTGCGCTGAAAATATAGCGGGACTAAGCTTACCACCGAAGATACGGGCCACATTGTGGCGGTAGAGGAGTGTTCTATGGGCACCGAAGCTCGATTGTGAAGTCGGGTGGAGCGCATAGAAGTAAGAATGTTGGTATGAGTAACAATAATCCCGGTGAGAACCCGGGACACCGATAGTCTAAGGTTTCCTAGGCAATGACGATCAACCTAGGGTTAGTCGGGCCTAAGCCGAAGCCGAAGGGCGTAGGCGATGGACAGCAGGTTAATATTCCTGCGCTTTTGTAAATGTTCCTCTAAGATGACGCAGTGTGGTAGGTAAGGTGTGTTTTGGTTATATACATTTGCTCTGTGAAAGCAGAGTGAGCAGGATGCGGTTCGCCAAATCCAATCTTACTGACCCTTATTGACCAGAAAAGTTTTAGAATTAAGTTTACAAAATCCGTACCGTAAACCAACACAGGTGGACAAGTGTAAGAGTACTAAGGTGTACGGAATAACCTTTGCTAAGGAACTCGGCAAAACAATGGGTGTAACTTCGGGATAAACCCTCCCCGCTCCTTCTAGGTATTAAAATTTCATTTATTTGAATTAATGCTTGGAAGGAGCGGGGCGCAGTGAAAGACTCCGGGCGACTGTTTACCAAAAACATAGGTCCCTGCTAACTCGCAAGAGGATGTATAGGGGCTGACGCCTGGCCAGTATCAGAACGTTAAGGTGATCTGTGCAAGCAGAGACCCTAAGCGCTGATGAACGCCGGCCGTAACTATAACGGTCCTAAGGTAGCGAAGTTCCTTGTCGGATAAATACCGACCCGCATGAATGGCGTAACGACTTGGAGACTGTCTTCAGCAAAGGATCCGGTGAAATTACATTGGCGGTAAAGATGCCGTCGACTTGTGGCAAGACGGAAAGACCCCGTGAAGCTTTACTACAACTTGACATTGATTTGAGATTTAGTTTGTTCAGTATAGATGGGAGCCTTCGGGCACCAGTGAGATACCATCCTTACTGAGTTTTAAGTCTAACTGCAGTTTATCTGCAAAACAGTGTCTGGTGGGTAGTTTGACTGGGGTGGTCGCCTCCTAAAATGTAACGGAGGCGTTTACAAAGGTAGGCTAGTCCCGGATGGAAATCGGGATGATAGTGCAAAAGCATAAGCCTGCTTTACTGGAAGGGATACAACCCGACCAGTTACGAAAGTAGAATTTAGTGATCCGACCGTAGCTCGTAGGAGCGCGGAAGCTCAGCGGATAAAAGTTACTCCGGGGATAACAGGCTAATAGCGCCCAATAGTTCACATAGACGGCGCTGTTTGGCACCTCGATGTCGGCTCGTCGCATCCTGGGGCTGGAGAAGGTCCCAAGGGTTTGGCTGTTCGCCAATTAAAGCGGTACGCGAGCTGGGTTCAAACCGTCGTGAGACAGGTTGGTCCCTATCTGCCACAAGCGTGGAGACTTGAGAAGATTTGCCCCTAGTACGAGAGGACCGGGGTGGATAAGCCTCTAGTGTACCAGTTGTCGCACCCGCGGCAAGGCTGGGTAGCTACGCTTAGCATGGATAAGCGCTGAAAGCATATAAGCGCGAAGCCAGCTTCAAGATTAGGTCTCAATATAGACTTCCTGGAGATTACAGGATATATAGGCTGTAGGTGCAAGTCCCGCGAGGGATTAAGCCGAGCAGTACTAATCAGTCAATTTGTTTGAGTATACGTTGTGGTCGCGCGGAGATTATTCTCCGACTATCACAACGGTGATTGACTAGCAATTTATAATTGTTGCGTGTGTCGCGCTGTTAATGGAATTTGTATAATTAGTTTGGTATCGCGACCAGTTAAAACTGGCATAGTCTTGGTGGTACTTGCGGAGTAGTCACACCTGTTCCCATCTCGAACACAGAAGTTAAGCACTCCCGCGCCGATGATACCCTGCCTCGTGTAGGGAAAAGTAGGTCACCGCCAGGACTATGCCAGTTTTTTAATACAAAAACGTTTTTGGTTGGCAGTCCCTGTGAATAATTCTGCTAGCTTCTTTGCCGAATTAAGTAAGATGTGTTATTCTATTAGTAATCAATAAGATCACTCATGTCTAAAGTAACAAAAGCAGTTATCCCAGTAGCTGGCTATGGTACTCGTTTTTTGCCAGTCACTAAAGCCCAGCCCAAAGAAATGCTACCAGTAGTAGATAAGCCGATCATTCAGTATGTGGTGGAAGAAGCGGTGGCTTCGGGTATCACCGATATTATTTTGGTGACGGGAGCAAGCAAGCGAGCAGTTGAAGACCATTTTGACTATAATTATGAACTCCAGAGCTGGTTGAAAAAACAGGGCAAAAATAAGATAAGAGAAGAAGTGAAGAATATTGCTGACATGGCTGACTTTGTTTATATTCGTCAGAAGGGACCTTACGGTAATGGTACGCCGGTAATGTGTGCTAAGAAAGTGGTGGGGGATGAACCGTTTGCAGTTTTGTGGGGAGATGAATTTTTTCATTCTAAGGTACCACGTCTTAAGCAGTTAATCGAAGTTTACGATAAATATACTGATCCAGTAATGACCGCTTATCCAACTGATGACGAAGGTACCTCCAAATATGGTATTCTAGATGCCACTAATATTGAAAAGAATGTTTACCAAGTTAAAAAAATAGTAGAAAAACCTGGGCCAGCCAAGGCTCCTTCACGCTTAGCTGCTCCGGGTGGTTACATTTTAACCCCAGATATTTTTGATATTTTAGAAAATACTAACTTAGGTAAAGACGGAGAACTTTGGCTGGTCGATGCTATTTTTGCTCTGTCAGAGAAAAGACCAATTTATGCTTGTGAAGTTGATGCCACTTATTACGATACAGGTTCAAAACTAGGCTGGCTCAAGGCCAACGTGGATTTGGCCTTAGAACACCCCGAGCTCAAGCGAGACTTTCACAAAATACTCAAAGAAAAATTAAAATAACAACAAAATGTCAAGGAGAATAATTATATCAATTAGTCTACTCATCTTATTACCGGTAGTAGTAGCTGGTTTTGGCTGTAAAGACACTACTGAAAAAAAGAAAAGTGGCAATGTCATGCAGGGCGATGGAGAAGGGGAAAAGACTGAAATTAATATGTGGGGGCTGTGGGATGATAGTGAAGTGTTCGATGAATTAATTAGCACTTACCAACAGGAAAATCCTAACATAGCAGTAAACTATAAAAAATATACCTATACTGAATACGAGCAGACAGTTATTGAGGCACTAGCCGCAGGTAAAGGGCCAGATATTTGGATGATTCACAACACTTGGTTGCCCAAACATAAAAATAAATTAGGCGCTATTACCGAAGGTAAAATGTCAGTTTACGAGTATCAGAAAACGTTTGTCGATGTTGCGGCAGCTGATTTTATTAGTGGTGACCAAATTTACGGTTTCCCACTGTATGTAGATACTCTGGCTTTGTATTATAATAAAGATTTATTTAACACAGCTAGCATTGCCTCTCCCCCCTCTACTTGGAAAGAGTTCAAAAGCAATGTGAAGTCGCTGACAAAAGTGGATGAGTTTGGCGATATCCAACAAGCAGGAGCGTCTATTGGGACAGCTAAAAATATTAATCGGGCGGTAGACGTTCTCTACCTCTTGATGTTACAAAATGGTACTAAAATGGTAGATGATGAAAAGACAGCCGCCACTTTTGACGGTGAAAATACTACTTCCGATGGGGAAAGTTATATTCCCGGTCTCGATGCTTTAATTTTCTATACAGATTTTGCCAATCCCAAAAAGACTATTTACACCTGGAATCGTAGTATGCCCTTTAGTATCGATGCCTTCGTGGAAGAGAAAGCAGCCATGATGTTCAATTACGCTTATTATAATGAGGTTATTAAGAGCAAAGCACCTAAGATGAATTATGGTATTGCTTCTGTTCCGCAAATCGAGGGTTCACCCAAGCGCTATGATTATTCTAATTATTGGGGCTGGGTAGTGTCGAATGCTTCCGACAAAAAAGATGCATCTTGGGACTTCTTAACTTTCTTAGCCAAGCAGGAAAGTGTCAAATCTTATTGTGAGACTACGGGGCGACCAGCCTCCCGTCGTGATGTAGTCAATGACCAATTACAAAATCCTGATCAAAAGATATTTGCGCAGCAAGCCTTAACTGCTCAGAGCTGGTACCAGGCTGATCCCAGCACGATCGAATCTATCTTCACTGACATGATCGAGTCGGTAGCCTTAGGAGAAAAAGAAGCCAAGAAAGCTTTGGATGACGGGGTCAGCAAGACATCAGTTTTAATGAATAAATAATGCGAACCATACCGAAAGTAGGCATCTTAGGATTAATAATTTTTACCCTAGTATCGGGTGGAGTCTTTGGGGTTAGTCAGGAGAGTGAGGCTGAATGTATATGTTGGTACACAACAAAAACAGACAAAAGCAAGCAACTTAAATACCCGGTGATGTTTAATGATGAAAACTCATGTAAGACATCAGTCAAAAATCAAGGTTGGGATTTCGTGAGTTGTATTAAAGATACTTATGATTGTTGGTGCTATAATAAATCTGGAGTGAAGCCAATAGGGGGAATGTATAAGTCAAGCAGTGGTCTGGAAAATGAAACAGCGTGTATAACTGAATGTAAATCAGCTGGCACTACTATAGCATATCAATCTGGTAGTCAAGGATCTCGCTGGAATTCCTGGTCATCAAGTAAATCTTCCCAAACAACCTGTTCGACTACCGCTCCCAAAGAACGCGGGATTTTCACCCGTGGTTTATCAGGAGATTGCTTAGGTTGTGGCAACTGCACGCAATGTGATATATTTCAAGTAATCGTTAATATTACTAGTTTTATTTTCAGTATAACGGGTGCGCTGGCGGTATTTTTCATGGTCAATACTGGCTTTTCTTTTGCCATGGCTAGGGGTAATCAAGAGAGTATCCAAAAAGCCAAAGGGTCATTGGCAGCGGTGGTAGTTGGTGTTATAATAATACTGATCGCTTGGGCGCTAATTAACACTGCCTTGACAGCTTGGTTGAAGGTTGATACTAATGGCTTAGGTAATTGGTTTTTCCCTACGTTTAGTTGCTAGCTGCGGGCGAATATTGCATGAGATAGTGAAGATAAGAAGTATAAATAAACTATGAGTAAATTTTTCCCTAGTAGATCTCGCCGTTGTAAGGGACTTTTGGGTGCACGTCGAGTTAGTTTATTAGCAATTTCTTTGTTCTTGTTGTTGAACATAATGTTTGTAGCTACGGTAGAAGCAAGTAACACCACGTCAAATTCCACTACTACGTACCAAACTAATCTCAATAATCCGATTGCAGCTAAAGACTTGGGAGGAGTAATTAAGACGATAACCACTGCTTTCATGTCAGCAATTGGTGCTTTTGCGGTAGCAGCCATTGTCTACGGTGGGGTGATCTACATTAGTTCCGCTGGCAATGATGAAAATGTCAAAAAAGCTAAATCAATTGTTACTTATGCTGTGATGGGCTTGGGCTTGGCTTTACTTGCTTATGTGATTGTCGATTTTGTGATAAAAACATTATTAGGAGGAACATAATTTATTATTATGATAAAAAGAGTATCTCAAGCAATTGTCTGTTTGCTAGTTTTGACCCTAGGCCTCTTTGTTTTGGTGGGAGATAATGTAGCTTCGGCCACTGATTTTGGTTTGAGCTATGTTAAGGATAGTGGTGTGGTGACATCTAGCTGGGGAGTAGTTGTCGGTCGAATAATACAGGCGGTCTTAGGTTTAGTTGGCGTGCTTCTTTTAGTGATGATGATCTACGGCGGTATCTTGTATATGACTTCCGCTGGTAGTGAAGAGCGGATTGGATCCGCTAAAAAAGTACTATCCTATTCTATCTTTGGCGCGATTATAATAGCTTTGGCTTTTACCTTAACCTCGTATATTATCAATGCCCTTTTCGGGAAATAGTCCAGGGAAATATTATATAATCTGATTGTTAAATATAAAAAAGTAAACGAAAGGGGGTGATATCAGTGACAACTAAAATCAAGAAGTACATGAAAGCAATATCAGTAGGCTTAGTCGGCGTTTTTGCCTTAGCCTTACTGGTGCCAGCAGCAGTAGATGCTAGTACTAATTCCGATCCTCTCAAGGTTTTGAATGAGACGGCTAAGCAATCTGGCCAAACTTCGAGCCGTGACTTGCCGGAGGTAGTTGGGAATATCATCCAGTGGGTGCTAGGTATTGTTGGAATTGTTTTGCTAGTGATGTTTGTCTACGGCGGTGTTTTGTATGCCACTTCCGCTGGCAATGAAGATAAAGTAGATACTGCCAAAAAAGTAATGCTTTATGCGATTATCGGTGTTATCATTATCGCTCTAGCTTTCGTTCTGACACGCTATATTATTTCGGCGCTGTTTGTCAGTGCGTAAAATCCAGAGTTGTTCTCGTTTTTAAAACAGTCTCGTTACGACGTGACTGTTTTAAATTACACTCAAAATTTAGGGGGGGGAGTTGTATTTACTAATAATCTTTAAGGTGGTAGATCTTAACTTTACCTACTTGGTAGACTTCTTCAAAACGGGGATCTTCCTGAGTGTATATTTGAATCTCCGGGAACTTATCGGTCACTAGCATATAATCAGCCCGGAAGTCATATTTTACCACACTGTACATCCTTTGTAATTCTTCCTGATGGAATATTTTGTTCCATTTATCAAACACATTTTGATCGTACTCAAGCATGAAATTAGGGTCAAGGCCGCCGATATAGTAATTTTGGGGGTTGTAGTAGAACAAGAAAGGAAAATCACCCCAATCAATATGATAAATAATACTTTGCGCCGGTGTATTATCATGCAGCCACAGAGCTGCTTCCCGATAACCGTCCGTGTGCGTGGTGACATATTTACGCATCTGGTCAATATTACCAATTGGGATAAAACTAACATAAAGTGTTAAAAATATTGCCAAAATAATAATAATAGGTAGTTGTTTACGGCTTTTGCGGTCGATTATTTCTGTAAATACTTTTTTGATTTGAGCCTGATATTTTACCCAGAAGCGGCTTAAAATACTGGCTGCTGCTAGAATAACAAAAGGCACGCAGTACTCAATTAACCTTTGGGCAACAAAAGTTAGAAGTAGAAAGCCGGTTGCCGTAATAAGAAAAAAGTAGTCAAGACGGTGGGGACGGCCAACTTTCTTATTAATTAACTGGATAACGACTAGGGTGAGAGAGATAATGTATAAAATGATTATAAATAAGGATGATTTCAAAAGATCATCCGGAGTAGCGCCCGCCCATTCGCCCCCCACTGGAAGATTAGAAAAAGAATTATGCAGCGCCACTCGGTATAAATGGAAATAGAGATGTTTAATGTTGTATGGAAAATAGGGGTTGAGTAATGAGCTGATTATCATCCCGCCACCGAATATCACTAGAGGTGTGAGTGCTGTTAGAACTTTCTTTATTTGTCGTTTTTTGTTTTTCTGGAAATACCAGACAATATCAACTAGGGCATAAATGCCAGCCACCAGGCCGAGAAAGATAAAACCATCAAAAAGCCAAACGTATAAGAAAGTGATAACTAACAACAGAATCCTTTGGCGCTTGACCAGGGCATAGGTGCCCAGAAAGAGAAATAGCAAGGCCAGATTTTGAGCTCGGAATAAATTAAGGCGGAAAATAAAAGCGGAGGAGGAAAATAATAATAGCAGTGACCACAGCCAGGGTGATTTCACGGTTAATTTCTGAAGTAGCCAATAGAAAGTTGTTGCCATCAAAGCGGCTGTCAGCACGGTGAATAATTTGCCACCAAAAATAGGGGGAAGAAGGGAGACGAAAGGGATCGTAACAACATGCAAGAGCAAGTGGTGTTCAACAAATTGATCTCTGAGAATGGTATATTGTAACCAGGGGAAGCTTTGCAGCAGGCCGCCAGTTTCTTTAATCATTTGGGCTACCCGGGAATGATAATAAGCATCGTGGCCCAGATAACCAGAGAAACTGAATTGCAAAACCGAGAAAAATACTAAACAGCCAAGAAAAAATAATAGAAGTTGTTTTTTGGGACTGAGCTTCATGAATCTAGCTAAAGAGAGTAATTAAAATGACGCCGATCACCATAATGGTAACACCTAAAAGGCGTTCCTTGATGTTTTTTTCTTTAAAGAATAAATAGCCGGCAATAGTGCTCATGATAGTACTGGTACGCTTGATAGAAACTACATAGGGAACCATAATGAGGCTAACGGCCGTCATTTGAGCAAGAGTGCCAAAGCTACTGATAAAACCATAAATACTTAAAGTTTTAAAATGCTTTTTTATGTTTCCGGTTAGGTTAGGAGATTTAATAATTATTACGGGCAGTAAAAATAGGAAAATACCGGCGTTGTTGGCAAAAGACCAAAAAATAACAGATGAATTTTGAATACCGATTTTATCAAGATTGGCTGTGATACTCCATAGAATAACTACTAACAGCATGTAGCGAGGTCCCTTTTCTTTCACGAGGGCTTTAAAGGGGGCGAAGAAGCTTGTTTTTCTTTTTTTGAGATTGAGAAGATAAGATCCTAGCACAATCAAAATAATACCCGCCATACCCGGAATAGTGGGAATTTCGTTTAAAATAAGGGGAGAAGTAATCAGCAGTAGCATTGGTGAGAAAGCCAGCAAAGGAACGCTTTGGGATAAGTCGGAAAGTTTGATGGCCTTGAAGTATAAAATAGCGCAGATAGCGTTTATACCAGGAGATACTATAAAAACCAACCAAAACAGCGGTTTAATTTCAGGCACACCACCCCCCCAAAGCATAACTAAAAGTATCAACGGTAGGGCAAACAATCTCTGTCCCCCCGCTAATAAATATTCATCGATATTGCGCAGGAATTTCTTGCCCAGAACATCTTTGGTAGACTGGATCAGAGCAGTCAAAAAAGCAAACACAAAACCAAACATAGCCAAAATTAATCACTATAACACTCATTGTAGCGGTGTTTATGTTATACTGCAATAAAGAAAGGAAGCTTGAACTCGTCTAATAATTATGCTAAAGTTTATGGTCATGACTCAAGTCAAATCGATAAGACGACTGGTTGTAGCTGGAGACAAACGGGGAAGTAAATTAGGATATCCAACAGCAAATCTAGAATTTTGTCCGGAAGATAATTTGCCAGAAGGCGTATGGGCGACAATAGTCAACGTGAATGGTCAAGATTATCCTTCAGTGACTTTTGTGGGAGCGCCAGTCAGCTTTGGCGGGGACAAGAAAAAAATTGAGGTATTTATATTTGATTACGCGGGCGATTTGTACGATAAAATAGTGAGACTGGATTTTATGCATTGGCTACGGCCAGTGAAAAAATTCGCTGACGAAAAAGATTTGATAAAGCAAATTACCAGAGATTGCCACCAGGCGAGAGAAGTGTTAAGTAATAAATAAAATCGGATATGTTCACTGGCATTATTAAAGAAATTGGGACGATAAGAGACGTTCTGCAAGAACGCGAGGTTTTGAATTTGAAAATACACTCTACTGAGGTGATTAAAGACTTAGCGGTCGGCAGCAGCGTGGCGATTGATGGCACTTGCCAAACCGTAGTCGACTTGACTGACGATAATTTTGCTGTTCAGGTAATCCCCGAAACATTAAAATTAACTACCCTGGGTAAATTTCAGCGGGGTGATAAAGTCAATCTAGAATCGGCCTTAAAGTTGAATGAAGACATTTCCGGTCATTTGCTGACGGGGCATATTGATGGCTTGGGTCAGGTGGCAGATGTTAAAAAAGAGGGTAAAACGGCTGAATTCGCGATCAAGCCCCCTCACCAATTAGGCAAATTTATTGCCCGTAAAGGTTCAATTGCTCTTGACGGAATAAGCTTAACTGTAGCACAATGTGATGACGAGCAATTCAAAGTAGCGATTATCCCTCATACCTTGCAGGAGACCACTTTAGGTAGCAAGAAAGCTGGGGATCTAGTTAATTTGGAAGTTGATATCCTAGCGCGGTATGTGGAGAGAATGATGAGCGTAGGAGATAATAGATTGAACCAGAACAAATTAAAAGAAGAAGGATTTATTTAGTTAATAACTACCAAACGTTTATGAAAATTTACCAAGGAAAACTAAACGGGGAGAGGTTGAAAATTGGGATAGTCGTGGCTCGGTTCAACGAATTTATTACCCAGAAGCTTCTTAGTGGTTGCCAAGATACTCTTATGCGTCATGGAGTGGCCGAGAGTGATATTGAAGTAGCTTGGACACCGGGGTCATTTGAAATTCCTCTGGTGACGAAAAAAATGGCTGAAAGTGGCGACTACGATGCGATTGTAGCTCTGGGTTGTGTTATCCGTGGCGCTACCCCTCATTTCGATTATGTGGCATCAGAATCCACTAAGGGAATCGCCAAGTTAAGTCAATATTTTGGCGTGCCAGTTACTTTAGGAATTCTAACAACTGATAATATCGAGCAAGCAGTCGAGCGAGCTGGTACCAAACACGGCAATAAAGGCGCTCAAGCAGCGGTGGATGCCATCGAAATGGCTAACTTACTGAAAGAAATAGACAGCGAGTAAAATTATTCTTGGTAGAATTTAAGATAGTTTGGAGTCTGTTTCTAGCAGACTCTTTTTGGTAGTTATATTTATAGTTGCCATTATTTATATTATGTGCTATAATAGGGCTAGGTATAATGAATAACAATTATTTATGACTTTCTCTGAAGGATCGCCATCACCAATAGATACCGGTGGAACTGATTTCACTCCGGTAGATGCTCCTGACCCTTATCCAGATGGCCACGAGAGTGTTGATGATATCGGAAACAGAATGGAAGCTGTTCGTACCCAGTTATTGAAGGCTGAGAAAAAAGCGGGCAAGGCGTTTTCGCGTCTCGGGAAACTACTAGGCACTAGCGATTCTCGCACTAGGACACAGGAAGTAAATCTGATGCAGGGAGAATATGAACGCCTGCAGGGGCAGTTGTTACAAGCTAAATTAAAAAGACGAAAGAATGAATTGAGAGTTGGGGGTGCTAGTCTAGAAAATATGTCGGAAAATCTTGCTGCTTTGGCGGCTGGTCTTGTTGTTAAAGAAAAAAAACAATATATTGAACAAAAAGCGGAAATGGAAGGCACTGGTTGGGTTAGACGCAATGTCATTGAAAGATACAAAAAATTAGGCCTAAAGAAAAAATTATTGATATCTGGCGCTCTTCTGGGTGGGGCAGCTGTTTCTGGCGCTTTCGGGCAAGTCTGGTTAGCTGGTGGTCTGCTAGCAGCCCGCAGAGCCATTGGTACTTTGGGTGCTTCAATTGGTACTGAAGCTTTGGTAGATCAGGCTCATGCTGGTGAATTGGCTAAAAAAGGCTTAAGTAATGAAAACATATTTAGAGAGTATGGTGATAGTTTACAGGCAGCAGCAGCTGAAGCAGCTCGCGATAAACGGAACCCGGATGAAGCAGTCCGAGCGGTATTGGAAATGGCTATGCGTAGCAAACGAGTAGACTTAGAGAAAAGATTTCGAGAGCAGACGAAATTAAAAAATCGCCAAGCAATACGCAAGGGAGCCCTGGTAGGGCTAGTTGGTGGTCTAACCGGATTTGGTTTTACCGGAGAAGCATTTGGTAATGTAGCTCGACCGGTAGCGGGCGCGGTTGGCGAATCATGGTTGGGCGAAGCAGTGGGAAAAATGGCTGATAAGACAGGCCTTTCCGATGCTTTTAATTACGTCAAGGGAGCTCTTGGGTTCAAAGTGGAAGCGGCAGCTGATGTTAAAGTCACCACGGGAACTTTAATAGTCGAAGAGCCGATCACTGGAGCAGGAACGCCTACTCCAGCCGAAGCGCCCTCAATGACAGAACAGCCGCTGCCAGCCGAAGCGTCTACGGTTGCGCAGCCTATTGCGGCCGAAGTGCCTACGCCAGCTCCGCCCATTCAGCCAGAAGCGGGGAGTGAAGTACCGGCTGCAGTCGCACCGGAAGCTTCAACACCAACACAACCAGTACCAGTCGAGGTACCAGCGCCGGCCGCACAACCCTTGCCAGCCGAAGCGCCAGATCCAAATGCTAAAATACCACTACGACCAGAATATCATGATCAAGAACTACCTCCCGAGGCAGCTGATGGTGTTTTAAGCAAACATGAAATCAGTCGAGGAAATACTTTATGGGGCTCTGTCAGAGAACTATATATGAAAAATGCCCAGCAGCTTGGTTTCAAGGGCGGACAGTCAGAATTATCAGGTTGGGCCAATCAACAAACAGGCAAAGCTTTGCGCGAATTAGCCCAAGCTCAGGGCGGCAAGTTACATGATTTAGTTCACACTGGCGATACTGTTTCTATTCAAGCTGATGGCAAAGTCGTTTTTGAAAATACTTCGGGTATGAAGGCAGGTGTGATGTCTGGTGGGAGCGCACGCACGGTTGACGCTGATGATATTTTACGGCAAGCCCGTGAACAATATGCCGCTAAGAAAGCAGGGACGGCAATAGAAGCAGCCAGTATTACCGATCCTCCTCCTCCCGGCCAAACGGGAGCGTATATTGATGAGGCTGGCGATAGACGAGTGGTAGCTAAAGATCTTGGTGGCAAGACAGTCAACATAAGGACTGAAGGCTATTTGGCTGCTGATCAGGCAGCACAGGAAGTAGTGGGCGGCAAGCCAGTACCAGTTTATTTGGGAGAAAGTGGAGGGAAGCCGATGGTTTTTGGTCAGGATCCAGCCACTGGTGATTTTAAAGCCGCTCCGCTTGATCAACCAGCTCGGGTTGCCCAGGTTGATGTTTATGACGATCTTGGTTTTGAGGTCGCGGGTAAAGATAATTTGGGCTTTGAAGTGGCCAGTGGGCCGCCGACTAAATTTGATGACTTAGGTTTTCGCGTATCAGGAACGGGAGCTGATATCCCTAGCGCTGGCACAGCCCAGTCACTAGATATCCCACCAGCCGGTGGTTCTACTGGTGAATCAGCTGGTAAAGCTGCGGTTACTGTCGCGGATAGCGGTAAAGCTCAAGCGCCAGCACCCAGAGCGGAACAGGCGGTTGGAGCAGGTGAGGCTGAGACACCGCCCGAAGAACCAGCTGGTAAAAGTGTAGAACAATGGCGAGGTGGCGCCAAGTTTACTTACGATAGCAAAGGAAATGTTACCGGGGTATATACTAGTGGTGCTGTCCCCAGTGATCACCAGTGGCGAGGTTTAATAAATAAGGAAAACTTACCAGAAAATTGGGCTCAGCGAGGAGCTATTGAACTACAAGCCAAGCAGTTAGCTACATATCAGGAATTACACCAAGGCTTGCAAGCAAAAGGTATGACAGCCGAAGCTGATTTTGTAGAAAAACAAATGAAGTTATTGGTTCAGTCCGCCGAAAAGCATTATGGTGATGTTTTTAAAGCCTAGAGTGGCTACGGGATAGATTGGGTTCGATATTATTACAGTTAATAGTATAATATAACAAAGGTAATGATATTCTCTAAAATAAAAAAAGGGCTAATAACAATCTTTAATCAAAAAAATATGGCAAAAAATATATTACAACAGGATTTAGTAACTGAACTGGGGCTGGAAAATTTACCAGCCGATAAAAAAGATGCTCTAATGGTACAAGCAGCTGAGGTTTTGAATACACAAATCAGTTTGCGTTTACGGGAAGAATTAGTCGATAAAGACTTAGAGGAATTTGATCGTTTGTGGCAAGATGGCAGTGAAGAGGATATTAAGAAATTCATCGCTGACAAGGTACCTAAATTAGATAATATTGTGGCTGAGGAAGTAGCCGATTTTAAGAAGAGCATTATTGAGACAGCTAACTGGGCGAAGGACGAGGTGATGAAGGAAGACGAACAAAAAGAAGAGTAGAATAATAATCCGCTGGATTTGAATTATAGAAAACTGCCCCTTAGGGCAGTTTTGATTTACAGTTTATTGTGAGTAGATTATTCTTTTAACCCAACATATTTAGTTTCCTTGCTCACTTCGCCATTGAGAAGTTCGGTGAATACCTTTTCAATTTGGGTCAGCATAATCTCTCGTCCACCAAGGCCAAAGACGTAACTTTGGATTTGGGGTGGTTTCTTGGAATCAGCAAAGCTAACTTTAATATCGCCATAGAAGGGCGCCACTGATCCATAATCAGGCGAGCGGTCCATAACGCCGATCGTTTTAATGTGAGATAAAGCTTTGGTGATTTCTTCATAGGGGAAGGGTCGATAAAGCTTTATTTTAAGTAGACCAACCTTTTCGCCCTTGGCCCGTCGACCGTCGATAATCTCTTTAATTGTGCCCGCCGTTGATGAAGAGGTGACGATAGCTACTTCAGCGTCTTTTAGCTTGTATTCTTCAAAGTATGGGTATTGATTACCAGTGATTTTGCTGAGCTCAGCGCCAATTTCAAGATATTTCTTTTTGGCTGTCCGCATAGCCTCGATTTGCTGGCGTTTTACTTCAAAATAAGTATCAGGCAGAGCGACTGGACCATAGGTCATTGGCTGCGAGAAATTTAGCAATGGTTTGTGGGGTTTGAATTCACCGACAAAATTTTTCGCGATAGCATCATCGAGTATTCGCATATTCTCCGCGCTGTGACTAGTGGAGAAACCATCTTGCATTACCATCGTTGGCAAGAGAACATCATGATCTTCTGATAAGCGCAGAGCCAGTAGAGTATTTTCGTAAACTTCTTGATTATTCTCGGAGAAAATCTGAATCCAACCCTGGTCACGCGCTCCCATTGAGTCGGAGTGATCGCAGTGAATATTGAGCGGGGAGGACAGGGCGCGATTGGCAATGGCCATCACTACCGGCAAGCGCATACCAGCCGTTGCTCCAAGCATTTCCCACATGTAGGCGAGTCCCTGGGAGGCGGTGGCGGTCATGGCGCGAGCACCAGCGGCACTGGCTGCCGTTACACAGCTGAGGGCGGAATGTTCAGATTCAGCCAAAATATATTCAGTGTCGACTTTTCCATCAGCCACGATCTGCGAAAAAGTTTCGATAATTGGTGTTTGCGGAGTAATTGGATAAGCAGACACCACGTCAGGATTGACCTGACGCATGGCTTCGGCGACTGCTTCCCCGCCCGTCATGATTTTTTGTAATTTATCTTTAGGCATATTATTTTTGTTCTTTCATAGTTATGGCCTTGGTAGGGCACTCCTTGGCACAAATACCGCAGCCTTTGCAATATTTGTAATCAAAATGCGAAATTTTACCTTCTTTTACCAAAATACAATCTTCTGGACAATAACCAACACAGGTCAGGCAATTTTTACACTTACTTTTATCGATAATAGGAATCTGATTGCGCCAGTCACCGGTGTGATATTCTTTGGAATAACCGGCCTGGTCTAGATTGCCACCGGGTAGCAATTTTTCCCACTTTTTCTTTTTAACTGATTGCGTCATAACCTTCTTTGATAGTATTAATATTGGCAGCTGTCATTTCTGAACCAAGCTTTTTAGTAAATAATTCCTCGACTATTTTAATCAAATCATCTATCTCTACTTGGTCAACAATTTTTACCAGGGCACCGAGTAGGGACGTGTTAGCCATATCGCGCTTAAGGTTTTTAAGAGAAATGCCACTGGCATCGACGGCGTAAATTCTCGTGGCTGGACATTTGTATTCCTGGGCAATCTCCGCGGCTGACTTTTTGGTGTTAATTAGAAGGATTTGGTTATGGTGCATATTGCAGAGTATTTTTTGCGAAGCCAGCAGAGTTTCATCCACTACTACCAAAATGTCAGGATCAATGATCAGAGTATGGATGCGAATCGGCTGATCGGAAATGCGACAAAAAGCATCCATGGGAGCTCCCCCGCGAGCGGGACCATAGTAGGGGAAAGCCTGTGCATATTGGCCTTGTTCAGCCGCCGCTTCAGCCATAAAGTGAGCCATTGTCTTTGAACCTTGGCCGGCCCGGGCGTGAAATTTTATTTCGAGAGTCACTATTTTACGCTAAATATTCAAAACTCAACGACACTTTCCTCTAGCCCCATTCTCCCTAATATCCTAGCAGATTCTGCTGTCGTTGCCAATCGGGGTTGGTTGTAGTTCTCTATTTTTATCGGAATAAACTCGGCTTTTTGCAAGTCTGCATTCCGAAAATTTAGTCGGGCGATAACGCCTTCTCTGGTTTCTTCTGACCACATTTGGTCAAACACTAAATTACCAAGACTATAAATAATAAATTTATCGTTGTAGACTTCAGTGGTTTGCACGACGTGCGGATGATGACCAAGGACTAGATCAGCCCCGCTATCGATAGCAACGTGAGCAAAATCTTTCTGCTGTTGGTTAGGGGTCGGGGTGTATTCGTAGCCAGCGTGCATGGAGACGATTATAGTGTCGGCTTGCTCCTGAGCCTTTTCTATGTCTTTTTGCATTTGAGTCACATCCATAAAGGCGATATCGGGTTTTTCTTGATTGCTAGTTGATTCAAAATTAGCTCCATCGCTATAAGTGTAGGAGAGAAAAGCTATTTTTTTGTCTTTCGCTTCTATAATTCCTGGCGTGTGAGCGTGCTGGTAATTATTACCAGCGCCGGAGTAGTCAATATCGCGCTGGTTGAGATAATCCATAGTGTATTCTAGACCAGCGTTGCCTTTATTCTTAGCGTGATTATTGGCTAGTGATACCATGTTTATCTCGGCGTGGGTGAGGCCGGCAATATTTTCTGGTTCGACTTTAAAAATCATGCCTTCGGTGACGGGTGGATCTTGGTCGTAAAAGGGAGCTTCAAGATTGACGAAAGCGATGTCAGCGGCGGCAAAGATGTCAGCGATTTTACGCCAAGGCATTAGTGGATCACCCGCTTCACGGATTTTAGTACCAACGTGGCGGGAGAGCATGACATCGCCGCCAGCGACGAGGGTGAATTCGACGGGAGGTTCGGTAACTGAGGTGGGAATATTTTCTTCCGCACCACTAGCAACTGCCGAGCTTTGAATGTTCTCACTAGTCTTGTTCCTTTCGTCTTTTTGAGCGTGGTCAACGAAAAAACCAATAGTGAGAATTAGGAAAGCCAGGAGGAGATATTTATAGCTGGAGATTTTTGCAATATTCACTTAATGACGCCAGTAATTATTTTTTTATTTACCCCAACTTCTCTTTCACAATCTTATTCACTATTTGCCCATCAGCCTGACCTTTAAGCTTGCTCATTACTGAACCCATAACTTTTCCGAGGTCGGCGGCAGAATTTGCGCCGGATGAATTGATAATTTCATCAACAACCTTGGCAATCTCATCTTCGCCCAATTGCTTAGGAAGATATTTTTGCAAGATCTCAATTTCTGCTTGTTCTTTGGCAGCGGACTCATCGCGCCCACCTTCCTTAAAAGAGGTGATAGCATCTTTGCGTTGTTTGACGGCTTTGGTGATGGCCTGCGTTACTTCTTCATCAGTTAATTCATCCTTTTTCTCAATGGCCGCATTTTTAATATCAGCCATCAGCATCCTGAGAGTAGAAACGGTGAGTTCTTCTTTGCCCTTGAGAGCGATCTTGAAATCGTCTTTAATTTGAGATTCTAGTTTTGGCATTATTTTTGCTTAGATATTATTATACACACTTAGGCTGATTCGATATGCTGGAGAAAACCGTATATTGGCCAAACGGGCATGGTTCCCCGATCTGATCGGGGGGAGTGAGGCCGATATCCGAATTCATTTACCACGCTGGGGTAAATGAATGTGTTTTCGAAGCATGTCGGATCAGCCTAAGACTCCCTCTCTTCTAACTTAACCGTCACCTCTTTTTCTTCCTCCTTGTGATAAATTTTTAACTTTACTTCATCGTCAACTTTATGCTTCTGAATCATTTTGGCTAAGCCATTGTCTTCGTCGATCTTCTGGCCATCTACTTCCAAAATAATGTCATTTTCCACAATACCAGCTTTGTCAGCTGGACTACCAGGAATGACAGCCAGGTCGCTATCATTTTCTCCCCGAGCGACTAAGGCGCCGTATTCGTATTTAAGACTATTGGCCTTGGCAATTTTTTTGTTAAGCACTGTATAGCGAACACCAAGGTAAGGTTTGACAATTTTACCATCTGCTTCAACACTCTCAACATCATTTTTGGCATCATTGATTGGGAGAGCAAAGCCAACTGACTGACCGGAGAAGTCCACAGCAGTATTAATACCAATCACTTTACCATCTAGAGTCAATAGGGGACCACCCGAGTTACCGGAATTAATAGCGGCGTCAGTTTGGATAATATTTTCCAATCTTTCGGTTGATTGACCGAGAGTGCCGCCAGCAGTAATAGCGCGTCCCAGACCAGAAATCACACCTTTGGTGACTGTATTATGATATTCGCCAAGGGCGTAGCCAATCGCGATGACAGTTTGACCAATTTTTAAGTTGCTAGAATCGCCCAGTTCAACCGTAGGTAGATCATTAGCATCAATTTTTACGATGGCAATATCGTTAGTGGGATCAATCGCCATCACCTTGGCTTCATATTCCTTATCGTTGTTATCAATGACAGTGTAGCTGGCCGATGAGTCAGAAACAACATGTCGATTGGTTAAAATTAGGCCGTCAGCGGTGATGACAAAACCAGTCCCGCCGCCGATTTTTTGTTTACTAGATTCTTCATCGGTGTCAAAATTCATGTCACCGAAAAACTGCTTGAAGAAGGGATCATTGAATAAATCCGATTGCTGATAGTATTGATTAAGATCTTTAGTGACAATAATACTTACCACTGCTGGCCGTGCTTTTTCCACAGCACTGATAGTATCTGATTCCTCCTCCACTAGTTGACGCTCAGTGGTTTTTTCTATCTCTTGGCCTTGTAGCTTCTCGACGGCTAGCTTACCTAGTCCGCTAGTAGTTATTCCTACGATTAGACTAGTGAAAAGGCCGACAATAATAGCCACCACAATTACTCCGCAGTAGCCGGGTTTTTGGTGGTGCTTGGGATGGGAAGGTTGAGGTGGATGAATAACATCTTCAGGCATAGTCGAAATAGTTAATTGCTAAATTTACTGATTTTAAAATTTCGGTTTCTTACTATTCCAATCTGTCGCCAGTTCATAGGCGAGCGCTGTTTCCAAAATTGTCTCTTCTTGGTAGTAATTACCAATCATTTGTAATCCTACGGGGAGATCGTCGACAAAACCGCAGGGGAGAGAAAGGGCCGGCACACCAGCCACGTTAGCTGAAACAGTTAAAATATCATTGAGATACATCGCCAGTGGATCATCGGCCTTTTCCCCAATCTTGAAAGCAACATCAGGAACAGTCGGAGTGATCAACAAATCAAATTCTGCGAAAGCTTTTTTGAAATCTTCAATTATCTTAGTACGAACTTTCTGAGCCTTAGTGTAGTAGGCGTCATAATAGCCAGAGGACAGAGTATAAGTGCCAAGCATAATGCGCCGTTTGGGTTCATCGCCGAATCCTTCCGCTTTATTTTTTAAATAATTTTCGATTAATGTTTTGGTTTCCACTTCCGCCGCCCGACCGTAGCGGATGCCGTCGTAGCGGGCTAGATTAGAGCTAGCCTCGGCTGGCATAATAATATAATAAGCAGGTAGAGAATATGATAAATTGGGCAGGCTAACCTCGTCGATTTTAGCGCCCAGCTTTTCTAGAGTATCTACAGCTTCCCCAACCAATTTTTTCACCTTTGGATTCAATCCTTTTATAAAACATTCTTCGGGGATGCCGATTTTTTTTCCTTTTATTTGGGGAATGAGGTTGGTTAGATCGGGGGTAGCCTCGATAAAACTAGTCGAATCTTTCTCATCATGACCAGCGATAGCACTAAAGATCCAGGCAGCATCGGTCACTGTTTTACCGAAGGGGCCAATTTGATCAAAGCTGGAAGCCAGAGCAGCCAATCCGTAGCGACTAACCCGACCGTAAGTACACTTCAAGCCGACAATCCCGCACAGGGAAGCTGGCTGTCTGATTGAACCACCAGTGTCTGACCCGAGTGCACCCAGACACTGGTCAGCACAAACGGCGGCGGCTGAACCCCCAGATGATCCTCCCGGTACTCGTTCTAAATCCCAAGGATTTTTTACTACTCCAAAAGCAGAATTCTCTGTCGAGGAACCCATAGCAAATTCGTCAAGGTTGGTCTTGCCTATTATTACGGCGCCAGCTTCTTTTAGTTTGCGAATAACAGTGGCATCGTAGGCAGCGACGTAGTTTTCCAAAATTTTGGAGCCGCAGGTGTTTTTACTACCCGCCACTAGGATAGCGTCTTTAATGGCCAGTGGGATGCCAGTTAGAGGACCAACTTTATTCTCAGCGATATTTTTGTCGGCATCTTCAGCTTGAGCCAAGGCTTCTTCGGCAGTCACCGTCAGGAAAGAGTTGAGTTGATCGTTAGTTTTTTGGATGCGATCGAGACATGACTGGGTAAGCTCAACAGCCGATATTTCCTTTTCGCAGAGTTTGGTATGCGCCTCTTTGATTGTTAGGGTATTGAGAGTAGACATTATTTTAAGACTGCTTTTACTTTTATACACTTGTCTTGGTTAGCGGGAGCGGCCTTGATGAGATCGGGGGAAGAATTAGCGGATCTAGCTTGATCGTGCCGCATAATGCTTTGTAATTGAGTAGCGTGAGCGGTGGGCTCAGCCTTTTCTGTATCAACCTCGTTTAATTTTCGCACGTATTCTAAAATCTCTGTCAGCTGAGCGCTGAAGGTCTTTTTATCTTTTTCGTTAAGCTCGATACGGGCTAGCTGAGCGATGTGCTCAACTTCCTCTTGCGAGATTTTCGTTTTTTGACTCGAGTTCATAATATTTACTTTTACTAAGGTAGTTTATCATGCTTGAAATAACAAGACAATTAGTTTCAAGATAGCTTTTCTTGCAGTATACTGAGAATGTTAGCGAAAATTAAAATTGATGACTTGGATATTTTTATCTATTCTCGCGGCTCTAATTTTCACCGCTGCTTATTTTGTTGATAAGTTCTTTGTTAGCACTAGCATCAAGAACCCTTACGTTGCCACTGTCATTTCTTGTGCAGCCACCTCTTTGTTCTTTTCTGCCACCTCTCTAGTAGCAGGTAAGCTAGTTTTAGCCGTACCAGAAATTTTAATATCATTAGCAGCAGGTATAGCTAATAGCTTGGGAGTATTAATATACTATCATGTAATGAAAAGAGAGGAAGTATCACGCTTCATCCCAGTATTATCTTTAGTGCCGGTATTTACTTTATTTTTCTCCTTTCTATTTCTGGGTGAGAGTTTTTCCGGGATGGTTTATCTCGGGATTATCTTAATTATTAGTGGTTCTTTTTTAATTTCTCTAAAAAAGGTTTCTCATGTGCTAAAGCCGCAAGCTACTTTTGGTTTGGCCATTATAACTACTTTGCTTTGGGGGATGAAAAACGCCTTAATTAGGTTGGGGACAAGTTCAGCTGATGTTTGGGCAGTCAATTTTTGGATTGGGATCGGAGCAGGCTTAATGGCTCTGATATTTTTTATCTACCGAGGTCAACCACAGGGGAAAGAAGAAAAAAGGGGAGCGTGGCGATTATCCATTGCTCACGTATTCTTAGCCCCTTCATTCATAGTAGTAACCGCAGCTCTAGCCAGAGGAC
The DNA here is from genome assembly GCA_018818965.1 of Patescibacteria group bacterium. Lineage (GTDB taxonomy): Bacteria > Patescibacteriota > JABMPQ01 > JABMPQ01 > JABMPQ01 > JABMPQ01. The sequence goes on from JAHJQX010000022.1 coordinate 29,116, forward strand.
CGGCGGCTCTGGTCTCGTCCTTAATACAGTCTAAATTAGTTTTTACTTTTTTTATTTCGCTTTTCCTAGTGAAGTTTTTACCCCGGATTTTAAGAGAGAATATGCAGGGGAAGGTATTAGTGCAGAAGATTGTTGCTACCGGGTTGATTATCGGAGGAGCGTTGTTGATTATTTAATCATGGTGGCTAACTTGGCTTCGGCTATAATTTCTACTCCCAATTTCTGTGCTTTCTCATATTTTGATCCCGGATCTTTACCAACGATCACGTAGTCAGTCTTTTTGCTAACCGAGCTGGAAATATTACCCCCTGCGTCTCTGATCAATTTCTTAGCTTCCTCCCGACTCATGTTTTCTAGCGAACCAGTGAGGACGAAAGTCTGGCCGGCTAATTTTTTGGCGGTAGGTTTGGTTTTTTGCGGGGAAACGCCAGCTTTAAGTAGTTTGGCTAGCAACGCTTGGTTTTTTTGATCTTGAAAATATTTATGGATACTAGCCGCGACCACCTCACCAACATCATGAATAGCCGCTAATTCCTCTCGGGACGCCCGCTGTAGTTTTTCCAGACTACCGTAATATTCCGCTAGATCATAAGCCGTTTCTTCACCGACGTGACGGATACCGAGGGCGTATAAAAAACGGCCGAACTCGATATTTTTTCGGTCGTTGATCGCTTTAATAATATTAGCGGCTGATTTTTCCGCAAAACGTTCGAGCGGGACCAAATCTCCTTCTTTTAAAGTAAAAATGTCAGCTGCGTCTTGGATGAGGTCATTTTCGATTAGTTGGTCGATTATTTTCGGGCCGAGACCTTCGATATCAAAACCTTTTTTGGAAATAAAATGGGTAAGATTACGCCAAAAACGAGCGTAGCAGTTGGGATTGGTGCAGTAACAATTGACTTCACCCTCAGGTTTTTTGACCGGGGAGTCACAAACCGGACACTTTTTAGGCATGGAGAATTTCTGCTTGGCGCCGGTACGCATTTTGGGTAACACCTTGATGATATCAGGGATAACGTCACCGGCACGTTGGATTATAACGGTATCACCCAGGCGTACATCAAGCCGCTCGATCTCCTCTTCATTGTGCAAAGTAGCGTGAGTAACGGTTACTCCACCTACCAGGACTGGTTCGAGAACGGCCACCGGAGTAAGGGTACCGGTGCGTCCAACTTGAATTTTAATATCCTTGACAGTCGTAGTGGCTTCCAGGCCGGGGAATTTATAGGCGATGGCACCGCGTGGGGCTTTGCCAACTATACCGAGCTGACCACGTAATTTATCGTCATTTACAATAACTACCACCCCGTCTATTTCATAATCAAGGCCGTCTCTTTGTTTACCCAACTTTTCATAATAAGAAAATACGGCGTTGAGATTTTTAGCATAGGCAGTCAGAGGATTAGTGCGAAAACCAAGCTGTTCTAAGATGATGTGTTCTTGCTGGTGATTAGTCTGCCCAAGATTAGTAGCGACACTATAGAGAAAACATTTTAGCTTACGAGCCGCCGCAATCTTAGGATCGAGTTGACGAATAGAGCCAGCAGCGACGTTGCGGGGGTTGGCATAGGGCGGTAAATCTTTCTGAACACGTTTTTTGTTCAGTGACGCAAAGTCATTCTTAGCCAAATAGACCTCACCGCGAATCTCGAGACGTGATTTAGAAACGTCAAAATTTTGCAGAATTTCATCGACAGCTAGGTTAGCTGATTTTTGGTCTGATAATTTAAGTTCGATTTTTAATGGAATGCTCTCGATCGTTTTCAAGTTATGGGTAACATCTTCACCTATTTTACCGTTACCACGCGTGGAGCCCTCGACAAACACACCATTTTCGTAGATAAGTGAAATAGCTAGCCCGTCAATCTTAGGTTCGCAGTAAAAATCAAATTGTTCCTCCCGTTCCAAATGGCGCTGTAGACGCTCGATCCAGTCTTCCATGTCTTGTTCGGAGAAGGCATCGTTAAAAGATAGCATGGGAACATCATGCGTAACTTTTCGGAATTCTTCTAGTGGATGACCACTAACGCGTTGAGTAGGGGAATCAGGTGTGATTAGGTCAGGATATTGCTGTTCAAGTTTTTCTAGCTCATTTTTCAGCGAATCCAAAGCCGCATCCGAAATTTCTTGAGTGTCGCGGATATGATAAAGATAGCGATGATGGTTGATCTCCACTTTGAGCTTTTCTATGCGATTTTTGGCGTCGGATTTGTTCATGGGGTTATAAGATAAAATCACTTGGCTATGCTGGAGAAAATCATAGGGAAGCCGAGCGGGCTTGCCAGCTTGCTTGTGCCTGTCCGCTCAGCTCTGCTTCGCAAAGCGGGTGAACGAGCCGGCGCGAGCAGGCCAGGGAAATCTGACGTGTTTTTGCGGTATAGCTAAGTGATTATATGTTTAACATACTTAAATACCAACTCACAATCTCTTGCCCCCACAGCAGGCAAATGAAAGTCGCAACAGTTAAGAATGTTCCAAACGGCACCTGACTTTTCCATTTTTTCTGTTTAGCGATGATAAGTCCTATGCCAACTAGTGATCCACCAACAAAAGCGATAAATAGAGCCAATAAAGAGACTGGCCAGCCTAGCAGAGCTCCCAGGAAAAGACCCAACTTAACATCGCCCCAGCCCATACCCTTACCCTTAGTAAAAAATATTATTAGAGCGAAAAACCCGCCAACCAGGGCACTACCGATTAAGGCTTGGAGCCAGTTGACACTGGGGCTGAAGAAACTAAAGGCCAACGCCAAGACGGTTGCGGGCAAGACAACCCGATCGGGAATGAGGTAGTGTTTGAGATCGTAGGTAAAAATGATAATGAGGAGAGCCGTAAATATCCAGTAACAAACTACTAACGGCCAGTTGCTAGTAAGCAGAATTTGTGATGTGGTGCTGGTTAGTAAGTCAAATGATTGGAATTTTAAACATATCAGTAAAAAAGCTAGAGTCGTTGCCAACTCAACCAACGGATATTGCCAGGAGATTTTTTTATTACAGTAACGACATCTACCTTTTTGGGCGATGAAACTGAAGAGGGGAACGAGATCGATAAATTTAAGATCATGCCTACACCGCGGGCAAAAAGATCGTCCCCGCACCACTGATTTTTTTATCTTGAGGCGGTAAATAACGGCGTTAAGAAAACTCCCGATTATTAGGCCGAAAACTACAACTATAATTAGAGTGATGATTAACACGATGTAGTAATTTTATTAAATACAATTGCTGCCAGCTGGTCGACAGCCATCCTGGCTACAGGTGAAGTAGTCTCCCAGTTCTAAATCTGCTCCCACGCAGTACAGTTGGTTATTGCCAGTGTTGTTAGTCCAGGCGTAGTTACCATTTTGGGGGTCAGTTGGTACAGCAGTCATGTAGGTGTTGCCAGCAGCTGTAATTGAAGGGGGGATAGTAATACCAGTGGGATAAGCCTGGTTGTCGTCGTAAGCCATTTCCATCGCTAAACTTATCTGTCGCAGATCGCTTTGACGGTTAGAATCTCGCCCTTTTTGCCTAGTGCGCACCAAAGAAGTCAAAACCAACCCTGCCAATATGCCGATAATCGCTATTACAACTAGTAACTCAACTAAGGTGAAGCCTGTTTGACCGTGTTTCTTCATGTGACTGTCTTTAAGCTCATTTTTAGTTATTTTAGTTGCATTTCTTTTATTATGCAATAAGATAGGCTTTATAGTAATTTTATCTTTGCAAAATTTATTTTACTGCTATAATGTGGAGCCTTGACGTGGTGGATTTATTTTTAATAAGAATTACCTAAATGACTGAAGATAACAGATCAATTGACTCACAAGCAAAGGCCGATCTCAAGAAACTATTAGCTACTTACGGCCAGCTAAATAATCCTTTCTCAAAGTTAATAGTTAAATTAAGACATTTTGGGCAGTGGGCGGTAAAATTGCTGGTACCTGATTTTCTGGTGGGGCATCCAAATTTGTTTGACAATTTAAAAACTTTACGTTGTCACCCGCGTTTCAAGCCATTGAGAATGTTATTAATCAGCTGGCTAATTCTCACTTTGATTGTTGGTACCTCAGGAGTTTACGTTTTACATAAAGCGCCAGATTCGATTGCCGCTGGAGCGCAGTGGCTATTTGAATCGGCCGACGATTATGCTTTTGATTCTAATAAGGTAGAAATCTCATCGGGATCAGCCAAGCTAAGTCAAGTAGATCAAACTGATAATGATTTTGCCGCTAGCGGTTTTGGTGGTGGGAAGCAATTAAATACAGAATGGGATTCAGCTGGCAGCAGTCTTGTTTTAGATACCACCGGCCGCGAAAGTGGCAATGGAGATTTTACTTCCCGGGTGATTGATGCGGGCGGAGAAGTCGCTTGGGATAATATTAACTGGACTCCTTTGCGACCTTATGGCCGTGAGTTGCCAAATAACCAAGCAGTCGAGACTGGTTACGCTGCCGGCAATGCTGATATGTCTAAAAATGAAATGTTGTATCATCTTGATGAGATCGCAGGCACCCTGGCCAACAGTGGTGGCGAGGGTGCAGACGGTACAGCTTATAACGAAGTGATTTATGGCGCGGAGGGGAAGTTTAACTCTGGCCTTTATTTTGATGGCAAAGATGACTATGTTGCTCTCGATAAGCACTATAGTAAAAAGGGAGAGATTGCCAAGCTAACAACTTGTGCTTGGTTTAAAGCGGCTCCCGGCGAAGGTGGTTGGTCACTAATTGATTTTGACCGTTCTGAATATTACAACTTGGAAGTGGGTTGGAATAATCGCAGTACTGATGTAGTGAATTTTGCTACTCGGGGACAATCAGGGGGAATTAATGACCTGCGCGGAAAAACAAATATCCGAGACAGCAAATGGCATCTAGCTTGTGGCGTCTATGATGGCAAGGATAAAATTATTTATGTTGACGGTAGAGAAGATAGTCGCACACAGAATCCACACGAAGGAGAAAAATTAGGCAGTGGGGCAACTCGTTACGGCTTTATTGGTGATGGCTCAGAAGCGACTAGTTTTAATGGCAGTCGCAATCAAGTATATTTTAAAGGTAATATTGATGAGGTAGCTGTTTATCATGATGCTTTGTCGCCAGTGACAATTCTTGATCAATATTTGCGGGGAGCTTTGCAGTTAAAATTTCAAGTGCGTTCTTGTGATGATGATAAATGTACAGACGAGAATTTTGTCGGACCGGATGGTTTGACGGGGAGTTATTATACTGATACTGGCAATGTTTCCTCAATGTCTGACATATCGCTAGCTGGTATTAAGAATAATCGTTATTTCCAATATAAGGTTTACCTGTCTACTGATAATCCTGAATATACATCCGGGATTGGTCAGGTTTCTGTCGGGCCAATCCACTATCCAGCTGATTCTCCAAGTATAATTAGTAAATACCCAGCGCCGCAGTACAATAAACTGGATAGTTTTACCAGCCAGCTGGGCAAGGACAATGAAGGAACGGTAAAATATCAGCTATCTAATAATAGTACCGATTGGTATTATCATGATGGCAGGCAGTGGTCATTAGCGTCAGCTCCAGATCAAGCCAATACTGATAAAAGAATTAGCAAGGAAATTAGTAATTTCCCGGAAGAAGTCGGAGCTGGCAACTTTTACTTTAAGGCTCTTTTGCAATCTGATGGAATACAGTCAGTGGAACTTGAGAGCCTAAATGTGGATTATTCTTTAGAGGAAGAGAAGGATGAAAAAGAGAAAGATAAAGACAAAGATGAGCCTAAAGACAAGGAGCCGAAAGAAGAGCCAGAGGATGACAGTGACAACAAAGATGATGAAGAGGATAGCGAGCAGAAAGAGGAAGAAGAACCAACAGATCCTGATCAATCGGATGATGATGAATCTCAAAATGAGGATCAGCAAGACAATGACAGCGAAAATACCCAAGAGGAGCAGGATACTAATGACAGTAGCGACAAAGATACGCAAGACGAAAAGAAAGAAGACCAGGATAGTACCACTGATAAAACAAAAGATGACAGCCAAAAAAACGACGGTGGACCTAACACTTCGTCTTCAACTGACTCAACTAAACAAGAAGGAACAACCAATACTATCACCCAACGATCTTACACTAATTCATCCTCAACAACGACATCTTCTCGGGTTGATACTAGTAGTGACAATTCCGATGATAATCTCAATTCAGCCGAGCTAGAAGACATTAAAAAGGAAGTTAATAATCTGTTAGCGGAAATAGAAGATTTAGAAATACAGGAGAAAGAATTAAATGGAAAGTTAGAGCAGATTAGTACAGTCAGTACCGTTGACGTTTCTAAGTTATTAGCTGATTTGCAAGTCGTTAGCCGTAAAATTGAGGTAGAAATTGGTGATTTGGTAGACAAAAATGATGTCATTGTTAATATTTTAACTCTTCCTAGTTCTAATTCAGCTAGCTTGGAAGAAGTGCGTAACAAAACATTAGATTTACAGGCGCTATTGGACAACATTAGTTACCTTCGAAGTAATGGCCAAGCACCGGCTACCACCCTCTGGTATACTTTTGGCTCAATTACTTTTAATATTCTGTTAACTAATCCTACTAGTGAAGAAAAGGATGTATTTTACAAAACATGCCTACCGGAAGAAGTAAGAGCTGAGCACGTTTTGCAAGCTGATGGGGACTTGAATCTAGAATACAGTGAAGAGAATCAATGTCTAACGGTAGCAGTAATCGATAAAATCGCTTCCCGGGGAAGTAAGGTGAAAAAGGTAGAAGTGGAAGATCTCTGGTCGATAACGGCTGTTGAATTAACTGATTGGCAGAAAAAGACTGAGGATCTAGCAAATGAATTACAGAGCACTATGTATGCTAGCCGAGCGGGAGAGTTAAAGAAAGATAATCTTGATCGTTTGCGTAAAATTAGAGAGAAGCAAAAAGAAGATACTCATACTCCTCAGGAACACATTTTATCTTATCGAGAAACAAAAGGTGATTATGATCAGGTGAAAGCTAATGTGGCCGAATTAGAGAAGTTAAAAAAAGATCTAGCGGGATTTGGCGCTCTAGCGGCTCAGATAGGGAGAGCTAAAAAGTTTGCCAAGAGCGGGATTTACGCTGTCATAGCTTCGGGATTGTTTCTGCTTATATTTGTAATTTATCGTATGTGGAAACATCAGATGGAGTTAGTAGCAGCCGCGATGTCAGTTAACACTGAAACTTTGTCATTTATTAAAAATCAGCGTCCCCCAATAATTAGGAAGAAAAAATAAATTTTTAGTAAGTGGGGGAATTCTATCTCCTTCCCCTAGTCTTAATCTGCTATAATAAAAACAAAAGATAAATAAAATCGTATTATGAAGAGGCTGATAATTATCCTCGTTGTTTTTTTGGTTATTTTACTTTTGGCCGGAGCTGCCGCGGGAGGTTTTTTCTATTTTCAGAAAAAAACAGAAGAACCACAAAATGAAGATATTTCTCAGTCCGTTGCAGAACCTGACCAAACTCAGGACAATAAGTTGGAGATTGAGAAGGTTGAGCGATTAAAATTAGATTCTGCTAAAGAGGCCACTCATCTTTCTAAGGTGGCCGATACTAAAGGCGTATATTGGCTGCGGCAGTTTGGATTAGTTTGGAATGATGTTGAATCGGATAAAGGTGAGTATGATTGGTCACGCGCTGATGAGCAGATGAAGTATTTAAATGAGGCGGAAGTTTATCCACTAGTAAATATCCGGCCGTTTGCTAATTGGGATCAAGACGTTTGCCATCCGGAGGAAAAGTATAAAACCGAATTCGATGTCAAGAAAGGTGGACAATTAAAAGTGGGAAAACCTTGCGATATGGAGGCCTATGCTAAGTTTTTAGCCCAAGTGGTAGAAAGGTACGATGGCGACAAAGTAGCTGATATGCCTGGGCTGAAAATACCAGTTAAATATTGGGAAATTATAAACGAACCTTCGATGCAGGGGAGCCAAACGGGGGGAGCTGGCGAGGAATTGAAATTCTTTGTGGGCACTTCGCAGGAGTATCTAGATATTCTCAAAACTTCGTATCAGACTATTAAGCAAACCGATCCAGAAGCTAAAGTTTTGCCAGCAGGAATGGCTGGGATCCAACATGATTTCCAGAACTTTTGGCAGCCAGTGCTGGCTAATGGTGGCGGCAATTATTTTGACATTGCCAATATTCATACTATTAATACAGATGAGCGTCGGGATGATTTATACATGATGAAATACAAAAAGTTTTTAGAACAATATGATATTAAAGACAAACCCATTTGGATAACGGAAGTGCAGTATGGTGACTTGATGGGTAAACCAAAAGACTTAGCAAGCTTTGAGAAATCAATAGCCAAGAGCACAGTGTTTGCTTTAGCTCAAGGAGCTGACAAATTATTCTATATTGAAAATTGGCTATATTGGGATAACATGGAAAAATATGTAAAGCCGGATAAAGGATCCGAGGACTCGATGTCAAAAGAAGAAGAAGCCAAAGAAAAGGAAAAAAAGAAAAAGCCAGAGCTTAGCCCCGAAACTTTAAATAGTTCCACCCATAAAGTCTATCTGAATCTAGTAGATAAAGTTAATACCTTTGATCGCATAGAAACAATTAAGGAAGAGTACCAAGAAAACCCTAGTCAGCATGATGGGGCAACTTCTCAAGTGGGGCAGTATAAATTTATCAGCGGCGGCAAGACAGTTTACGTATTATGGGGTCAAGCAAAGTTACCAGCCGAAATAACAGGTAGGGTTTTGGTCACTGACATTTACGGGGATAGTGAGGAGAGGGAGGCAAATGGAATTGTTTTAAGTGACAACCCAGTTTTTATAGAAATGAATTGAAAAGTCTCTTTGTGGACAACACCTTTTGACACTTTTGACAAGTTGACCTAAACTGAAAGGAATATAAATTATTTCCACAACTGACCAATGAAATTAAATATTTGACATTTTAATCACCCGTGTAGAGGGTGATTTTTTTTGAGAACATAAATTTATCAGATGGAAAGCTGGGATCTGAGATCACAATTTCAGGAGGCCGTAAAAGCAAAAGGTGGCTGGGTTAATTGCCACGGACATTTTGATAAATCTTATTTTATTAGTAAGAAAAGTCTTGCCCAAAGTATGGTTACGATGGAAACCAAATGGCGAATGAGTGATGATATTAAAAAAAATTCTACTCAGGCAGAAGTTGAGGAGAGAATCAGAAGGGTTTTGGATAGTCTAATTGAACAAGGGGGGCAGGCAGCGATGAGCTTCATTGACGCTTATGATGTGGTTGGCCACAAAAATATTGACGCGGCCAACAAAGTTAAAGAAGAATATAAGGATAAAATCAAATTTTATACTGCTCCTCAACCTCTGGGAGGCTTGAATGATAAAAAGGCCAGAGATTTATACGAGGAGATTACAGCCAAGATGGATTTTGCTGGCGGACTGCCGTCGTTTGACCGACCCGATGATGACAATAATTATGACTATCTATTTAGCATTGCCAAGAATTTAGGCAAGCATATTCATATCCATATTGATCAAGAGAATAATCCGCACGAGCGAGATACGGAAAAGCTTATTAAATATACGAAAAAGTATGGTTATGAGGGGAAGGTGACGGCAATCCATGTTCTTTCTGTCTCAGCTCAACCAAAAGAATATCGCCAGAAGATCTATCGACAAATGGCCGACTTAGGTATGAATGTGATAGTCTGTCCTACCAACGTTATTAACATGACTCAGTTGGATCAATATACTGCTCCGATTCACAATTCTATTGCTAATGTTCCGGAAATGTTAGATGCTGGCTTATTGATAGCGCTAGGCACTGATGACATCGCTGATTTCTACAATCCTTTTTGTGATGCTGATATGTGGATTGAGTTGAGAGCACTGGCTGATGCTTGTCGATACTTTGATTTTGATAAGTTGGTTGATATTGCAACGGTAAATGGGCGAAAAATATTGGAGCTGGTTGAATAATTAATTAGTAACTATGGTCGAAGGTGAACTCCCCAGCCAAGGAGCCGAAGAGGAAATAGCGCCGGAAAAAGGACAAATAATCAGAGATATCAGAGCGGGAGATGTTGTTCAGTGGCGGGAGCATGTTGCCGACGAAGGGAATCAATCTAAATTGAATATTCCCCCCGAGGCTTTACGCTTATTAGTACCCGAGCGGTTGTTTGAATTAGTCACTGACCCCCGGCAGGTAGAGGTGGTGCCACTAGTCTCAGGTGAGAGAGCCACAAGCTTTCTGGTAGTAGAAAAGGATGGGGAGCCGGATCGGACAGAATTTTCTCACGAAGACAGAGTAGTACTTGATCATTTTCTAACCCATGACATGAGAGGTATTGTGGAGCATGTTCAAGCTGAGGGAGATTTGAGTACAGCTGATAGATTAGTATTACTGGTAGAAATGAAAGTTTTACCGTTGAGTCATAGAAAAGGAATACAGGTTCTCAATTACCGTGACCGGCCTAGCCAGCGGGGCAAGGGAGTAGCAACTGGCTTTTACACAGAGCTCGATCGGATAAAAGAATTAGGTTTTGCATTTGTAGTCGGATCCAATGATAATCCAGAAGAAGCTGGGGGCAATTATTCATTTTATAAAGACAAATTAGGCAGAGGTTTGGTGAGTGATATCTCTCGGAGAGAAAGAGAGGAGTTGGGCATTCATAACATGGAATTTGATTCGGCCACTATAAAGTTTTTTAATTAATCCCTAAAAATAAATGGAAGAGAAACACAAGTATGTCAAAGTTGGTTATTATGAGCCGGAGCCTTCCGAGGTAAAGAAGGTGGTCTTACTCTTTTCGGGGGGACTGGATACTTCGGTGATGCTCAAGTGGATCAAGGATGTTTATAAAGCAGAGGTCATCGCTCTCTGTATTGATATTGGACAACAGGCTGATGATCTGGAAGAAGTGAAGCAAAAGGCGTTGGATCTTGGTGCGCTAAAAAGTATTGTCGTCGATGCCAAGGACGAATTTGCGGATGAATATATTGCCAAGGGTATAAAAGCCAACGGCTCTTATCAGGGCAAATATTACCTATCTACGCCGCTTGGTCGACCGCTACTAGCAAAAATTGCTGTCCGGGTGGCTGAGGAAGAAAAGGCGGATACGATTGCTCATGGTTGTACGGGCAAAGGGAATGATCAGGTGCGGATTGAAGGAACGATAATTACTCTCAATCCCGATATGAAAATAATTGCTCCGGTGCGGGAGTGGGGGATGGGTCGGGAGGAAGAAATAGCTTATGCCAAAAAGCATAATATTCCCGTGAAAAAAACCACCCCGGTGCCTTATTCTTGGGATGATAACATGTGGGGAGTGACGGGTGAGGGAGGCGAGATTGAAAATCCGGCTCTGATTCCGCCGCTGAATAAAATATTACAAGTTAGCACTCTACCAGAGAAAGCGCCTAATAAATCGGAATTAGTGAAGTTGGAATTTGTTAAGGGTATTCCGGTGTCTCTCAATGGTAAGGAAATGAAGCTAGCCGATTTGATTATCAAGCTTAACAAAGTAGCGGCCAAGCACGGCGTGGGGATTTCTCACCACTTGGAAGACCGCGTGGTTGGTCTCAAGGTGCGAGGTATCTATGAGATGCCGGCCGGACATTCGATTATTACTGCCCACAAAGAGTTGGAAAAATACATGTGTACGCGGCGAGAAAATAAATTTAAGACCCTGATTGATCAGGAATGGGCCTATCTTTGTTACGGGGGGCTGTGGTATGAGCCGCTGATGGATAGTTTGAATGCCTATCTTGATAAGGTAAATGCTAAGGTAAATGGAACAGTGACCTTGCGGATGTATAAGGGTAATTGTGATGTGGTAGCCGTCAAAGCACCGGATGCATTATTTGACGAGAAGATGGCGACTTTCATGAAATCAGAGCTATTTAATCAAAATGCGGCTCCCGGATTCATTGAGCTTTGGACACTGCAGATGAAGATGTCCAAGCGCGTGCGCAAGAATATCTTAGTTAGTATCGGTCGGGATGAGCATAAGGAACAATTGTTACCATACATCAAACGCTTGTCAAAGCTAAAGGTAAAGCTATATGCGACTGAGGGGACAGCTAAGTATTTTGAGAAGCACGGGCTAAAAGTAACTGTTCTCTATAAGCTTTCCGAAAATAAAAAGCCCAATTTAGCTGGCTTTATCAAGCACAAACGATTTGACCTAATCATTAATATTCCAAATCGTCGCAAGAAGAAAACACTAACTGACGGCCAGCAAATTCGCAAGCAAGCACTTGAGAAGGACATCCCGATGGTGACGAGCCTTGATGTGGCGGAAAACACTATCAATAAATTAACGATAAAGAAATAGCCACACATTACCAAAAAGTAGAATTTTATTACCAAGCGGTTGACTTAATAAGCTCGACCAATGGTTGTATTATCCCTCCGAATTTTGGGGGGATTTTTTTAAACAAGTAACAAGCAAAAACATGAAAACACCACTGCCGTACGATGAACAATTTAAGAACGTGATTGGTATTGTCTCCACGTTCTTCCGCGCCAGTCAAAAACACTACGAAGAAGTTGGCTTGCAGTATGTCGAGGTTCCAACCATAGTTGGCGTAACTGGAGCCTGTGAGAACATTGACACTCTCTTCACTGTCGGAAGTCGCCTGGAGATTCCGTTATTTATTACGCAAACTGGACAACTAGCTTTAGAGTTGGCGTTACAAGAAGTACCGGGGGTTTATACTGTTATCCATAGTGGTCGGGATGAGGAGGAAGAAGATAATCGACATTTGCGGCAATTTAGGTTAACAGAGGAGGAGTTTGATTGCACTATGGCTGGTATGACCAGAGAAAATTATGATGAGGAAAAGATGTATGAAGCTCTGCTCCAGCATATTGAAGCAGCCGTTAAGGCTATGATTGCTGGTGTGCTAGCTGATCATAAAGATATATTGCGGAACTCGTATCAGCGAGATACGAAGGCGTTAGCAGAAATTGTCCAGCGAGCGTTTTTGCGTATTTCCTATGATGAGGCAGTGGAATTATTGAAAGAGAACGGCTTCCCTAAATTAAAATGGGGCGATGATCTGGAATCAAACCATGAAGCGAAAGTAGTGGAATTACTTAATAAAAAAGAAGGCCATAGCGACGATATCCAGCAACATTCGCCGGTGCTAATTATGCGTTATCCCAAGGAGATCAAATTTTTTAACATGAAGGTCTCAAATAAAGACAATCGTGTTTGCTTGTCAGCCGATTGTATTTTCCCCTATGCCGGAGAGGGAGTGGGAGCAGCTGTTCGGGAAGAGAACGGCCAGAAAATGAAAGATCGTTTGTTAACTTCACCGATGTTTGAGCTTCATCAGAAGCGAGGCGGTAAGTTTGATGATTTTAAGTGGTATATCGAAGATACTATTATGGCGGGGAAAACTAATCCGCACGCGGGCTATGGTGTCGGCAATGAGCGCTTGATTCAATTTATCATGGGTCAGTCTGATATTAGGTTTGGTTCAACCTTTAGTCTAATGGAGGAAAGAATGCAAGATTGGAGTCGAGATAATCGCAAGCGAGCTCTAATCAGTGTTGGTCGAGATGAAGATAAAGAAAAATTATTACCTTATCTCAAGCAACTAGACAAGTTATGTTCAGAACTCTACGCTACCGAGGGGACGGCTAAATATTTACAAGATAATGGTATCAACGCCAAGATTTTGTATAAAATATCGGAAAAGAAGGAGCCCAATATTATGGAATATCTGGAGTATAAGAGATTTGACCTAATTGTTAATATTCCTAACGATCAGAAAAAAGACGCCGTGACAGACGGATCTTTGATTCGCAAAAAGGCAGTGGAAAGAGAAATACCTTTATATACCACCATGGATGTAGCTAAGAATTTAGTTGATAAGATGGTGGGGAAGTAATAAGCCATAATAATAAGACCAGATTTTTGCGGGAGTCTGGTCTTTTGTGGTAAAAATATTTGTGTTATAATATGCTGCAAATAAGCCAAAATAACCACATGAACACCAAAATCACCTTTCTCGACAAAGAATTCGCCAATCCAATCGTGACAGCTTCGGGCGTTTTAGGAGTAACGGGCGCCACCATGGTCAATAACGTCAAAGAAAAGGGCGTCGGGGGAGTGACTATGAAATCTGTCTCCGTCGAGCCACGCGAGGGGCATCCGAACCCGACGATTACTACTGGCGAGCATTTTATGATTAACGCGGTTGGTTTGTCCAACGCTGGGGCAGAAAACAGCGTCAAAGAAATCAAGTATTATAAGGAAAATTGTCAGGCACCGCTGATTGCCAGTGTTTTTGCGGGCGATGTTGAGGAATTTGGCGAGGTGACCAAGAAAATCAGCGAAGCTAGCCCAGATTTTATCGAGGTAAATATCTCTTGCCCGAATGTCGAAGATGAATTTGGCAAGCCCTTTGCGGCTGATCCAGAGCTAGCCGCAGAAGTAACTAAGATCGTGAAAGAAAACACTGATATTAAAGTAATTGTGAAGTTATCGCCCAATGTGTCGAGTATCGGTATGATCGCTCAAGCGGTGGAGGCGGCCGGAGCAGATGCGATATGTGCCGTAAATACCTTTAATGGTACGTTAATAGATGTGCGGACACGTGAATTTGTGCTGCACAATAAATTTGGCGGTGTTTCCGGTCCAGCGATCAAACCGATGGCGGTAAAAGCAGTCTATGATATCAGCCAGGCAGTCAAGATTCCGATCATTGGTACCGGCGGAGTAACCACGGGTCAGGATGTGCTGGAGATGATGTTAGCGGGAGCGACTCTGGTTGGCGTTGGTTCAGCTGTTTATTTTGGTGGTGGCAAGGATGTATTTGCCAATATGATGGGGGAAATAGAGCAGATTATGAAGGAAGAGGGGGTTGAAGATTTGACGGAGATGATTGGTGGAGTGAAATCAGGTGATGAGCCAGCCAAGGCTTGTGTGGTAAAGAAATAATAGCAAAATATAAATATATGAAAAATAACAGCGAACAGCCAACCATACTAGTGATCAAAAAAGTTGTTCAGGAGACAGAGTCAATTAAGACTTATACTTTTGAGTATAAATTAGGAGCTCAGTCAGGTCAATTTGTCATGCTTTGGATCCCACGAGTAGATCAGAAACCGATTAGTATCTCCCGGCAGACTGACAGCAGCTTTGACCTAACAGTTTTCAAAATTGGCAAGGCGACCAATGCTATGTTTGCCATGAAAGAAGGCGATAAAGTCGGCATTTCTGGCCCTTATGGCCGAGGATTTGAGATTAAGCCAAAGACAAACATTGTATTGGTAGGCGGCGGTTGTGGCTCGGCGCCACTGCGGATGGTAGGTGAGGAAGCGGAGAAGGCCGGCTGCAAAGTAACATTTATCACTGGCGCCAAGACTGGCAAAGATGTGTTATTTAAAGACGCTTTACCAGATACTTGTATTACTACTGATGATGGCTCGGAAGGTTTCAAAGGATTTAC
>JAHJQX010000023.1 GCA_018818965.1 Patescibacteria group bacterium
CAGGGAATTCAGGTTGAAGTGGAGAGATCATTTGGGCAAGCGATGGCTCGTCCACTCGATGAGCCGGGAAGGATCGGGGTGTGTTCGCACGCGGGCGGAGATTATTGGTGGCGCATTCCGGTGTCCGACCAGAGTGATATCTACTTTTGCGATATCATCCCTTCGTGCGTGGATGAAAAAAGTGGATTTCCCAAGCATCCAGTGAAAGCTAATGCAAAGGAGATCAGAAACTTCAGGCATAATCTTCTTCTGTGGTTGTTGCAGAGGAGAGTATGCGGTAAGTTTAATGGCTATCGGTATCTAAGCCTCTAACCTCCACGCCAGTGCTCTTCGCACTTCCACCTCTTGGAACCGACCGAGCGTTAGTCCCGCTTCCCTCACCTTCACCACTTTTCCCTGGGGGGTTCTACCAATGTAGTGACTCCCCTTTTTATTTTCAACTAACACCCTAATTGTTTTACCAACGTCTTTTTTATTTTCCACTAAAGCAATTTTCTCCAAAACGGCCGTTAGTTCTTTATCCCGCTGTCGCTTGACTGACCGTGAGACGTTATCTTCCATCTTTGCCGCCGTCGTTTCCGGACGAGGTGAATACTGTGAAATGTAGGCCATATTAAAACGAGCCTGTTTGAATAAATCGATCGTCTGGGCAAAATCAGCTTTTGTCTCACCGGGGAAGCCAACGATAATATCAGTGGAGAGAGCCACTTCTGGCACCGCTTGCCTAATTTTGCCAATCAGGCGCAGATAATCCTCACTAGTATACTTGCGGTTCATCGCCTTCAAGATTTTATTTGAACCAGATTGGACTGCCAGGTGGACATAGGGCGTGACTTTTGGCTGATTATCCGCGATAACTTTTATTAATTTATTGGACATGTCTTTGGGATGTGAGGTAATAAAACGAATCCAGAAATCACCGGGAATGTCAGCTATTTTTTGTAGCAGGGCTGGGAAATCAATTTCTGCTGGGTCATCTTGCCCGTAGGAATTGACATTTTGTCCTAGGAGGGTGATTTCTTTGTAACCTTTGGCCGCCAATTTCTGGCATTCGCGTAAAATCTCGGCTGAGCCGCGCGATTTTTCTCGTCCCCGAGCGTAGGGGACGACACAGTAAGTGCAAAAATTATTACAACCGATCGAAATTGGTACAAAGGCTTGAAAGCTGGACTGGTGATGGGGGATAGTTTGGAGATAATTAATGTTTTGATCGGTGTATTCTGTGCCGGCCGCAAAAGCAGTTCGTCTTTTTTCTGCAACCAACTCCGGCAACTTCTCAATGTCCTGGATGTTAAGAAATATATCTACCGCCGGGAATCTTTTGGCTAATTTGTCACCTTCTTTAGCTGGTACGCAGCCGGTCACCACGCCGATAAAGCTAGGATTTTGCTGGCGGTACTGGCGCCATTTGGCGATATGCCCGTAGGCTCGATCTTCGGCTGTTTGACGAACGGAACAAGTGTTGAGTACTACTAAATCAGCTTGATCAGCGTTTGTAGCCGACTGCCAGCCAGCTACTTCTAGGATAGCCGCGATCCGCTCGGAATCGGACTTATTCATCTGGCAGCCGAAGGTTTTAATGTAGTATTTCATGGCTTTAATAGCAGTTATCACGTTAACACCGTTTTCATAGATAGGCAATATTCACTTAATATGTTTGGCGAATAGGCCTATTTATTGTAGAATGTATAAAATGAAACTAAAACATAACCATGCCTCAAAACAAACAAAACTACGGCCCCAAAGCACCCCCGCCAAGTAATTTACCAACTGCTGACCAGGGTGGTGGAGCTGGTCAATCACCCGCCGCTCCTCAACCCCAACTCAATCCTCAACCTCAACCACAGCCTGAGTCTCAATCCCAACCAGTCAAATGGCCCCAGCCGCAGCAGAAAAGTCAACCATCTGCCCCGCCTCGCCCCGTTCAATCGCCCCAACCCAATCCTCAATCCCAACCCACCTCCTCTTCACCTAGACCTCAACCTCAACCGCAGAGATCACCGGCATCGCAACCGTCTCCACCAACTTCCCAGCCGCAACAACCACCAACACGCCCAACCACCACTGATGTTACTTCTCCTCCCCGGCCGATTCCTCCCCGGCCAACTACTCCAGCTTCGAAACCTACTTCCCAGCCAACTCTGACCGTAAAGCCTAAATCAACTCCACCCCAGAAACCTTCCCAATCAACGGGTTCTGGGTCATCAACTCCCTCCTCATCTCAGCCGGAGGTTATGGAGCAATCGGTGGAAAAGTTAGAGCGTCGTAGTGTTACGACGAAGATAATTATTATCGTCCTTATTGTGGTCGGATTGGTTGGTCTGACAATTGGTGGTTACTATGTTTATAAAAATTGGCTACAGAAATCATCTTCCCCCACTTCCGAGGAACAGCAGGAAGATAAAGAAAAAGCCCAAGATAAAGTCCAGCAGGAAGCCCAAAATCAGAAGACCGATAAAGATAATGACAGCATGACTGACGAGTGGGAGAAGCAATATGGACTTAATTCTAGTGATAGCAGCGATGCTCGTCAGGACAAGGACAATGATGGTCTTAACAATGCTGATGAATATAAATATGGTACCGATCCTAGCAATCCGGACACTGATGGTGATGGTCACAAGGATGGCGATGAGGTTAAGAATGGTTATAATCCCAAAGGATCAGGAAAGTTGCAGCAGAGCAATAATAACAGTGATGACAACGGTAATGGTACTGGCACTGAGGATCAGGTCCATGCCTTGATTGCAGGCACGTGGAAAGGCATTCTACAGGGTAGGCAGTATATTTTTAATGATGTAGTGATGACGTTACGTAATGATGGTAAGGTCGTTGGTGATTTCATACTGGTTTTCAGTGATATTGAGGTACAAAATAGTGCTCTCGGCGATTGTGATTTTGAAAAGGAAACGCTAGCCTGGTCGTGTAAAGTGAATGTTCAAGGCAGCTCCGAGAACGAGAAAGGCGATTATTTACTGAGTCTCAATGGCAATGTTAATACTGACTACAATGAACTAGCCGGCACTTGGTATATTATTCCTTCTGGTTTAACTGCTTCTTGGATGACTAATGATCAGGGGACATTCAGTCTAAGAAAGCAGACTACCACTTAATTTCCTGGTTATGGAATTTAAAAAGATTAGATCATACACTTTTGTTGGTGTGCTGGTTGGTATCACTCTGGTTTTTTTGTGGATACTACGACCTTACGTATACGCAGTATTTTGGGCGGCGGTGATCGCTACCATGTTTTATCCATTGTACGGTCGCGTTTTGAATATTTTACGGGGCAAGAAAACACTGGCCACCTCTCTCACAATGATCATAATAGTTTTAATTTTTCTTATTCCCTTGGCCGGTATAGTATCCTTGATTATTCAACAGGCTTTAAGTTTATATGATACTTACGGCAATCAAGAAACAATCGATCGCGCTAGTTATTATTTACAGAGTTATTTAGATCACCCTTGGATCCAACCAGCCCTGGGGGAGGATTTTGATGTTACCAAAAAGCTAGAAGAATGGAGCACTGGCATTTCCAGTTTTCTTTACCAGTATGTAACTAGTTGGGGACAAAATACTCTACGGGCAGTGATCCAGTTCTTCATCATGATGTACACGTTGTATTATTTTCTTAAGGATGGCGAGAGAATTTTACGCAAGTTGATGTATTTATTGCCTTTGGGTGACCAGTACGAGAAAATGCTATTTGAGCGGTTTGTTTCGACAGCGCGAGCAACGATGAAAGGCACAATAGTTATTGGTGTAATCCAGGGGCTTATTGGTGGTTTAGCCTTTTTAGCCGCTGGCGTACCAGCCGCCGCTTTTTGGGGATTAATTATGATTATCTTATCAATCATCCCAGCTGTAGGTGCTTTTGTAGTGCTTTTACCAGCAGCGGTAGTGATGTTTGCCACGGGTAATATTTGGCAAGCGGTAGTAATTCTAATAGCTCTATTGATCGCTTCTTTAGTTGATAATTTCTTGCGAGGGCCGTTAGTGGGTAAAGATACTCAGATGCACCCGCTTTTTATCTTCTTTGCTACTTTGGGTGGTTTACTCGCCTTCGGTATTTCCGGAGTAATAATTGGTCCCATCTTGGCTGCCTTTCTCCTTAGTATTTGGGGGATGTATGAACAGAAATATAAAGTGGAGTTGGATAAAGCAGATTAGTATTTGTCAGCCGGGGTATAAATTTCTCAGGATGAAAAAAACATTATTAGCCTCTTGTTTGTTGGTTCTTTCCGCTTTTTTGGTTGGCTGCAGCGCCGAGATAGATGTAAATGATGGGGGAAATGGAAAAATAGAAAGTGAGAAAATTTCTTTGGGTGAAGAATTTCAGTTAAAGATGAATGAATCAGTTATTGTAGAATCTGAGCAGATTAAAATAACCTTCCTGGAGGTGACTTCTGATTCTCGTTGTCCGGTGGATGTCAACTGTGTTTGGTCGGGGGAAGCCACAATAAAAATCAACGTGGAAAAGGCAGAGAATGATTTAGGTGATTATAGTATTTCAACTATACCGAATGAGATAGCGAGGAGTGTAGTCAGAATGGATTTGTATGAGATTGATTTAATGGATATCAAACCGGCCAGAAAAAGCGATGAGGAAATTAAAGCTTCTGATTACGAGATTACTTTGAAAATAAATAAAAGCGATTAAATTATTTTCCACATGAGCAAAATAAAATGTTGGCAAGTTTGTTTTTTTCTACTACTCGGCTTGAGTGGTATTTTTCTCTTGACTGCCGATGACGTTCAAGCAGCTGCCACCTATTACGTCCGTCCGGGCGGAGGTAATACTAGCCAGTGTAACGGTACCACCAACGCTGATTATCCAGGCAGTGGCACCGGACAAAATTGTGCTTTTAGCCATCCTTTTTATGTCTTTCCTCCAGGAGGAACATCATTGCTGACTGGTGGCGATACCTTGATAATAGCCAACGGATCTTATCAAATTGGTCTGGGAGCACCGAATTCTGGCGCTTGTTCCTCTTCTTATCCTTATGATTGTGTGATGCCGGCTATTCCCTCCGGACCAAGCTCAGATCAACCCACCAGAATATTAGGTGAAGAATGGGATGGTGGCTGTGCGACTAAGCCTGAATTACATGGAGTGGAACGAATATGGCAGGTGATGGATTTAACTGGCAGTGATAATGTAGAATTGCAATGTCTGGAAATTACTGACCGTTCTAGCTGTATTGAATCTCACAGCGGTGATTATACCTGTGAGCGTGATACTTATCCCTATGGTGAGTGGGCTTCGGTGGGGTTGATTGCCTCTGATTCGGAGGA
This sequence comes from Patescibacteria group bacterium, assembly GCA_018818965.1. Lineage (GTDB taxonomy): Bacteria > Patescibacteriota > JABMPQ01 > JABMPQ01 > JABMPQ01 > JABMPQ01. The sequence continues at coordinate 5,299 of JAHJQX010000023.1, forward strand.
TGTTCTCCTCAAGAACATAGATATTCACGGTCTGGCTCATTCTGGCGTTCATGCTGGTCGCCTGCAAAATTGGACAATAGAAGATAGTAACATTTCGAAAAATGGCTGGGTTGGCTGGGATGGTGATATCAACACTTCCGGTCAAAATCAAAATGATTCTTCCAACTCAGGTCAGTTAATTTTCCGTCGGGTGCACATTGATTACAACGGCTGTGGCGAAGATCAAAATGGTAACCCAGTCGGTTGTTGGGCACAAACAGCCGGAGGTTATGGTGATGGACTAGGTACTGAACAAACAGCTGGTGACTGGACGTTTGAGGATAGTACTTTTCTCTACAATACTTCTGATGGCCTCGATCTTCTCTATCATCGTCTGGGTGGTTCGGTCACCATTCGTCGCACTCACGCTGAAGGCAATGCTGGTCAGCAAATAAAAGCTACGGGCAACGTGGAGATGATAAATAATGTTATTGTTGGCAACTGTGGCTATTTCGATAACCAATCTTTTACTTACAATGTCGATTCTTGTCGAGCGGGGGGAACGTCAATAGCGCTATATTCTAACGAAAATGGCAGTCGGGCCAGCATGTACAATAATAGTATTTACAGTGAAGGGGATTGTTTGGTTGTCGCGGAAACATCGGGAGTCGCTGCCGCGATAACTTCACGCAACAATATTTTTTATGGGGACGTGGATTATACAGATGGATCGGGGGGAGATAGAAGTTGTTTATTGTGGAGTAATAATGAAAGTCTGGTTAGTTTTGATAATGACTATTCACTTGTCTATGGTGCTAAGGAGGGAAGTGGTTATCTTTGTTCCGCTGGTGGCAATAATTTGTGTAGTGTTGATCCTCTCTTTGCCGCCGCCGGTTTCAATTCAAATACCTTCGATTTAATGCTTCAAAGCGGCAGTCCAGCTATTGATGTTGGCACAGCTACTGGTGCTCCTGATCAAGATTTTGCCGGCTATGTGCGTCCTTATGGCAATGGTTATGATATGGGGGCGTATGAGTATGGCTCAACTGAGCGCAGAGATGATGATACTGATACTGATACTGACACCGACGATACGGATACCGATTCCAATCCAATTCCTGGTTCAGCTCCAGGAGCAGCTATAGTGACTGGCGCTGGATATTCGGGTGGACCACAGGTACGAGTTTTTTCTACCAGTGGTCGTGTTTATTCCAATCCCAGTAAATTGTTTGCCTACGACTCCCATATCCGCTCTGGCGTCAAAGTAACCACTGGCGACCTCAATGGGGACGGTATCGATGAGATAATCACTGGTACTGGCTCTGGTGGTGGCCCGCACATTAGAATCTTTACCAAAGAAGGTAATCTC